>JADLDC010000235.1 GCA_020846885.1 Acidobacteriota bacterium
CTTCGCGCATGATCAAATACTCTTCGCCATCAAGCTTGATCTCGCTGCCGCTGTATTTGCCGAAAAGAACCCGATCGCCTTTCTTGACGTCGAGCGACTGGCGGGTGCCGTCTTCTTTATATTTGCCTTCGCCGGCTGCGATAACTTCGCCTTCCTGCGGCTTTTCCTTTGCCGAATCCGGGATAAAAAGCCCGCCGGCGGTCTGGTTCTGCGTGTCTTCGATGCGCTTTAGGATCACGCGATCGTGAAGTGGTGTGATTGATGTTGCCATTTTTAGCTACTCCTTTTAGAAATTTGAATTAGAGCGTAAAATCAACACACAGCGATGTGAAAACAGATTTCTAGCACTCGCTGCGTTTGAGTGCTAGTATATGTAAAACGGGTTAAACTGTCAAGCGGGTGACGGGAAATGCAGAAAAGTTGATAGTATCATTGTCAAGTAGCGGCCCTGCGAATTGTGGAGACTTTGGGTAACTAGAAATATTGATATATCACGAGCAGTAATGCTAAAGTACATCCGAAACTGCTACTGTCGCCCAAAGGAGCACCCATCAGAATGATGAAGATACTGATCGCCGTACTGTTACTCTCTTTAACTGCGTTCGCCCAAACAAATGCGCGGGATGCTGCGTGGAACCTTGCATCCGAAGGTAAGTTCGGCCAAGCCGCAACGGCATATGAGAAAGTTCTCGCGTTGAACCCTGAGGATTCCAATGCGCTCGCCAACCTGGCTTGGTGTTATCTTGAACTCAAGCGATTTCCAGAAGCGGCGGATACTGCGAAGCGGGCGATAGAACTTGATCCTAAGAGCTACACCGCGTACAACAACCTTGGTTACGCGCTGATCATGATGGAGCAATACGAGGCAGCGATTGCTCCTTTGCGAACGTCCATTGAGATCAACGGTTTTTACGAGAAATCGCGAGCTAACCTGATATCAGCCCTTACGAAGCTTGACCGGAAGGATGAAGCGATCACTGAGTTGCGAGGTGCAATTCAGACATATCCAAAGAAGATCAACTACAGGCGAAGTTTGATCAGTCTATTGATGTCGAGCGGCAATTACATAGATGCAATCCCCGAATCCGAAGAACTCATTAAGTTGGAGCCAAACCGGGCAGACAATTATTCCGGACTCGGTGCGGGTTATATGATGAATGGTCAAACGGAAAAGGCCCTTGGGGCATTTCGACAGGCTACGGTTCTTGAACCTGATAACGCTACTCATTTGAGAAACCTTGGCTTTGCTCAAATGTCGGAAGCGAAACATAAGGATGCAATAACGACGTTTCAACAAGTCCTTACAAAGAATCCGAAAGATTTCGAGACGATCATGGCGATCGCGTCTTGTTACAGCAGTCTTGGGCAGTATGATGAGGCCGTGAATTATGGCAGAAGGGCCCTGGAGTTACGACAGGATTCGGCGCAGGCTATTATGACGGTTGCCATGGCCTTCGCGATGAAAGGGGACAAGGAAACCGCTCGGCAATATTTGCCAAGACTCAAAGAATTGCATCCACGCAACGCCGGGATACTGGAAAAGGTTCTTGCTAAATAATAGGAAACATTGATTCTTTCATCCATTTCGGTTTACCCGGTTAAATCATTAAAAGGCATATCGTTGCCATTGTCAGTCGCCGAAAAGCGCGGCCTGCGGTACGACCGCCGGTGGATGCTTACCGATAGTGAGGGTCACTTCTTTACGCAACGTGAAGTACCCAGAATGGCGCTCATCTCGATTGAGGTGAGTCGGGACCATCTGATTGCCGGTGCTCCGGAAACAGAATCGCTTTGGATTCCGATGGGCTCCGGTAAAGATACGATCAAGAAACAGACGGTTAAGATCTGGAATTCTGAATGCACAGCCGCGGTTTATCCTGCGGAAGTCAACCGTTGGTTCAGCGATTTCCTGGGACTGGATTGCCAACTGGTCGAAATGCCTGATACTACGCTCAGGAGCGTTGACCCGAAGTACGCCATGCATAACGGAGAAGATATTGTCAGCTTCGCCGATGGCTATCCCTTTTTGCTGATCGGCGAAGGTTCGCTGGCTGATCTTAATTCACGGCTGGCGATGCCTGTGCCGATGAACCGGTTTCGGCCAAATTTTGTTGTTTCGGGCTCGGATGCGTTTGCTGAGGACACGTGGAAAAAGGTCCGCATCGGCGAAACTGTTTTTCATCTTGTAAAGCCTTGCGGCCGGTGTGTGATGCCGACGATCGATCAGGAGACGGGTGTGAAGGACGGCAAAGAGCCGCTGAAAACGCTTGCCTCGTTCCGCACTGTTAATGGAAAGGTGCTGTTTGGACAGAATTTGATCGCCGAGAACCCGGGCGGCGTGATAAGAGTTGGTGACGAGGTCGAAGTTTTGGAAAGCGTGTAAGCATCCGGCCGCTTGATCATCCCGGACGATGACGCGGGCTTCAGATCGACGGTAAATTCGCCCGGCCCAACGCCTAGGATAAGCCGCATTGACTGATCGGCAACGGATCTGTAATCCGCAAGCGACCATGCATCGTTCGTATTTTTTGCGTTTGCGTGGCCCGCTAAAACAAACCCGCCCATATAGACCAGCCAGTCGTGAACCTGCTGTTTTTCGAAATTCGACAGCCGTGTGATCGCAGGTGTCGCGACCATTACACCGCGGATCGAATTATAAAATTCTTCGGTCTCGGCGTCTGACGGTACATCAGAATTGTGATAGGCGACGACGTTCGAGGCAATAAAAAATGTCATCGCGGCGGCCAGATCGTTCGATTTGCCTTCCTTGGCCACCTCGTTCTCATAGCTTTGTTTCAGTTGTCTGAACAACTCGGCGAGGGCCGCCCGTTCGCCCGGGTTCGATGAGAATGCAGATGCCAGCATTTCGCCTATGCCCGTGTCGGCACCGGGACGAAATGTGATCGCTTCGCTCGGGACGGGTGTAGTTGGAGGCGCGCCCTTTATTGTACGGCGTCCGGCTGATGCCCTTGGTGGGGGCTGCGGCGCCGCGTTCCTTCGTTTCAGTATCCCGCTAAAAACTGACGCAGACGGCCCTTTCCATGTGCGGCCCAAACCTTCTTGAATTTTGCCGCCACCCGCACCATGGATCTGGGCAAAAGTTTGGAGGCTAAGAAGCAGTAGAAGTGCGGCCGCCGCCAATGGTCTGGTCAAGGTCTGATCCATAAAGGTTAGTAAGCTGCACTTCTCGCAGGTCAAAGGTCGGTGCCCGTCAGGATCTTAAATGCCTCAAGGTACCGTTCGGTTGTGGCCCGTGCCACATCCGGCGGCAGAGCGGGTGCCGGCGGGCGTTTGTCCCAATCAAGCGTCTCGAGATATTCGCGGACAAACTGTTTATCGAATGACGGCTGAGCGTGGCCGGGTTCGTATTTTTCGGCTGCCCAGAAGCGTGATGAATCCGGGGTGAGTACCTCGTCGATCAGCAGGATGCGCCCATCAGCATCGAGGCCGAACTCAAATTTTGTGTCTGCGATAATAATGCCTTTTTCAAGAGCGTACGCTGCGGCGGAATTATATATGGCCAACGACAGCGGCTTTAATTTCATCGCCGTTTCGGTACCGACAATATTCGCAAATTCAGGCTCGCTAATGTTTTCATCATGGCCGGCGGCAGCCTTTGTTGCCGGCGCAAAAAGCGGCTCGGGCAGGCGGGCACATTGTTTGAGGCCGGCCGGAAGCTTATGCCCGGAGGTTGCGCCCATCGCTTGATAGTCTTTCCACCCGGAACCTTCGAGATAACCGCGGACGACGCATTCGACCGGAAACACCTTTGTACGTTTTACGAGGACCGAGCGGCCTCGCAACTCGGGGTGACCGCGAACCGGCTCGGGCATCTTTTCAAATTCAGTATTGAGCAGGTGATGATCGACAATGCTCGCCAACCGGTTAAACCAGAAGGCCGAAAGAGCGGTAAGGACCTCGCCCTTGCGTTCGATAGGCGTCGGCAGAACGCAGTCAAATGCCGACAGCCGGTCGGTGGCCACCAGCAGCAGCTCGGTCTCGCCGATCTCGTAAACATCGCGGACCTTGCCGCGGTGGATAAGCTTTAGGTCGGAAAAGGTCGTTTCGGAAACTGTAGAGGCGGCTGTCATGGCGTTATGGTGCTCAACGTAATGATTCTAAGCCTAAAGGTTACAGCCGTAAAGCTGCATCTTACCATCATTCTCGATAGGTTAAAGGAACAAATTTCTGGATTCGTCCCCTGGTTAAAACTATTTTTAACGCGGTTGGCGGAAATTTGCGGTGACAAGTTCCGTTGTTTTGTGCATAATAATAATCGGCTGTATGGTTTAGCGGCCAGGCCACCCCTGAAAATGCGGATCTCTCCGCGCTCCTGTATATCATAATTTTCCACATTTCCATGATGAAAGGTATTATTTTTATTTTTCGAGGCACAGTTGTTACGCTCGGCCTGTTTCTGGGGCAAATGACCGTTTTTGCCCAAAATCCCCCGGCAAAGCCGGCACCGCAGCCGGAGCCGTCGTTTTTTGAGTCGTACGGATTGTATCTGGGTATCATTGCCGTCCTCGGCCTTGTCGGGTTCATGGTGATGCGCCGGAAAAAGGAAGCAGAAACGGCCAATGCGCCAGCTCAACCGAAGGGCGACGACGGTATCAAGCTGACATTCCGCGAAAAGCCGGATAAACCGGCGGAGACACCAAAGCCGAAAGCCGAGGCCGCCGCCCCTGCCGCTATCCTAAAGGCAAAAAAGGGCGGACTCGAATCGTTGCCGGTGAGTTCATTCACCAAGGTACAGCGGGCAAACTACTTTATCGAACTTCCGGAATCCACCGATCGAGCCCTTCTGGAAGCTATCGAGATAACAAGCGAAGAATCGGAAGCAGACACCGGTGAGCGCACCCAAGCACTGAAACTTTTGTTAAGTTTCAAAAATTCCAACGCGGTCAACGCCGTTGCACAGGTCGCACTGTACGATCTATCGTCAAAACTCCGGTCGGACGCGGTTTCTGCACTCGCGGAAATCGATCATGAGTCGGCATTCGAAAGCATCGTAACAGCCTGTGCCGACCCGACCAGGGAAGTGCGGGCGGCCGGCGCGCGGGCGCTTTTCAAGCTTACATTTGACCGGTCACACGCCTGGGCTCGGATCATCGAATCGGGCGATATGTCACGGATGCGGCATGCCGCAAGGTGCGCGATCGAAGGCGACCTTGTCGAGCGCTCATTTGAGCGGCTGACGCACATGGACAGAAAGATAGCCTACGAGGCGTTTACCCTTACAGCCCTGCTGATCAGGGCCGGCGAGACCGATCCGATCTATAGAACGATCGCGTCGCACCGCGATGAAACGGTTAAGCTCGCTTTGCTTCATGTGCTGGAAACAATTAAGGAAGATCAGACCTTCGAGGGGCTGAGCGATCTGCTTACCAGGGCCAACCTGACGCCTGATGTGGCGGCCAAGGTCAACGAGGTCAGATCGTGCCTGCAGCTTACCCACGCTTAGTCGAACTCATCGCCGCAGGCAAATAAGCTTATCGTTTTTTGCCGCAAGACCGTCACCTCATTTTTAACCGCTGCTATCTGTTTTGGTTCGGAATCGTATGCATCCTGGTATATGATTGAAGGATGCAATTCCGTCTCATAAGTGAAAATGTGCCGAAGGGTGACCAGCCGGAGGCGATTGAGCAGCTTGTACGAAATCTGAACGAAGGTGCGAAAGACCAGGTCCTGCTTGGGATTACCGGCAGTGGAAAGACCTTTACCATCGCAAACGTGATCGAGCGTGTTCAGCGGCCAACGCTTGTCATAGCGCATAACAAGACGCTGGCAGCGCAGCTTTATCAGGAGTTCAAGACATTCTTTCCGGAAAACGCGGTCGAGTATTTTGTTTCTTACTACGACTATTATCAGCCGGAGGCATACGTTCCGGCATCCGACCTTTACATAGAAAAAGAGGCGACGATCAACGATGAGATCGACCGGCTGCGGCTTGCGGCGACGCGGGCTTTGTTCGAGCGGCATGACGTTATCGTTGTCGCGTCGGTCTCGTGCATCTACGGCCTGGGCGATCCGGATGCCTATTACGGAATGCTCGTGTTCATCGAACCGGGGCAGAAGATCAAACGCGAGGAATTTTTGCAGAAGCTTGTCGATCTGCAGTATGAGCGCGTGAATATCGATTTTGAACGCGGGGTTTTTCGCGTCCGCGGCGATGTCGTTGAGCTTTATCCGAGCTATCAGGACACGGCGTATCGGATAGAGTTCTGGGGTGACGAGATCGATTCGATATCGACGATCGATCCGCTGCTTGGCGAGGTGATAGAGAAGCACGAAAATCGAGTGCCGATCTATCCGAAAACTCACTACGTGATGACGAAGCAGACGATCAAACGCGCGGCCAAAACTATTCGCGAAGAACTGGACCGGCACGAAGAGTTTTTGGTGAACGAAGGCAAGATCGTCGAGGCGCAGCGGCTGCATCAGCGGACAATGTATGACCTTGAGATGATAAAAGAAATGGGCTTTTGCCGCGGCATCGAGAATTATTCGCGGCACCTTACCGGCAAGCCGCCTGGTGCTCCGCCGCCGACGCTGCTCGACTATTTGCCGTCAGATGCGATGATCGTGATCGATGAATCTCATCAGACCGTTCCGCAGATAGGGGCGATGTTCAAGGGCGACCAATCGCGCAAAAGTACGCTGGTCGAATATGGTTTTCGGCTGCCGTCGGCGAAAGACAACAGGCCGCTGAACTTTGACGAATTTGAAGCGCGCCGCGGGCAAACGATCTATGTTTCGGCGACGCCCGGGAATTTTGAGCTTGAGAAAACAGAAGGCGAGGTGATCGAACAGATAATCCGTCCGACCGGTTTGCTCGATCCAAAGATCGAAGTTCGCCCGGTGAAAGGCCAGATCGACGATCTGCTGGAAGAATGCCGGGTACGGGCGGAACGGAACGAACGAGTGTTGGTCACGACACTCACAAAGCGAATGGCAGAAAGCCTGAGCGAGTATTTCCTTGAGGTAGGTGTAAAGGTGACATATCTGCACAGCGAGATATTGACGCTTGAGCGTATAAAGATACTTCGTGACCTTCGCCGCGGCGTTCACGATGTTTTGGTCGGTATCAACCTTTTGCGCGAGGGCCTGGACCTGCCGGAAGTGTCGCTGGTCGCTATTCTTGATGCGGACAAGGAAGGCTTTCTGCGTTCGGAACGATCGTTGATCCAAACCATGGGCCGTGCGGCACGAAATGCGGATGGAATGGTGATCCTGTATGCCGATAAGATAACGGATTCAATGCGGCGGGCGATGGATGAAACACAGCGGCGTCGTGAGATCCAGGAAGAATATAATCAGGAGCACGGCATTATTCCTCAAACCATCGTCAAATCCATCGACGCTACGCTCGTGACGGCGTACGAGGCGGATTACTTCAAGGTGCCGCTCGATCTGGACGCGCTGGAAGAATATTCGCCAAAGCAATTGAAAGAGACGATCACCCAGCTTGAAGTAGATATGCGCATGGCGGCAAAGGATATGAAATTTGAACAAGCCGCCGAGATCCGGGACCGGCTGAGATATTTAAGGGAAAGGGAGTTGGAATATAGATAGAGTATTTGTGAACGCGGATTAGGCGGATTAGGCGGATAAAGGCGGATAAGATAAGATTTTTGAAATTATAATGAGAATGGTTACTGCGATCAGAGGGAGATTCCGGAAAAACTATGATCGAAGAAGAACTCACCGGCCAGATCATCAAGTGTTACTATA
>JADLDC010000236.1 GCA_020846885.1 Acidobacteriota bacterium
ATCAACACTATCTGGTTCACAACCTCGTTCATCCACGGATGAAGGAAAGTCACATAGCCGCTGAGGTCATCCGGCAGCTTTCGGATCGACATCGACTCGAGTTCTTCGGTCGAAAGCGACGGAGCGGACCGCGGTTCGGAAAGGTCTGCATTCAATCGTTTGAAGTCTTCAAGGTCCTTTTTCGCCTTGGCGACGACCTTCTCATTTTCTTCTTCAATATACTTGTACAATCCCTGCCCGCGAGTCTTTCCGTGTTCCTTTGCTCCTTCAGGCTCCAGCGTATCCAGCGTAGAAAAGCGTTTCATCGTATCGAACGACCATGCCGCGGGCATCGTCATGCTGATCGGTCTGCTTATGCCCTCAGGGACGCCCGCCAAACCCGAGAAGAGCAGTTGCGGTATCAGTATCAGCGGCACAAGACCCGTCGCCATCTGCGATGTTCGTACCAGCGCCGAAACAAATAACCCGACGCCCACGCCGACCGCCGCCGTCAACAGCATCGCCCAAAGCTGCGGTATGCCGAACAATTCACCCGGCATAGACATAAGCCCCGTAAGGTCCGCTATTTTGAGCGGTACGAACAGCAGCAGGCACTGCACCACTACGATGAAGCCAAGGACAAAAAGTTTCGATGCCAAATATGGGATCAGCCCAAGATTTACCATCCGCTCACGTTTGTAAACCGCCCTCTCCCGAATTATCTCGCGGGCTGAAACCGACGTCCCGAACCAAACGGCGACCATCGCCAGCACAAAATAAACAAAATCGCGCGTCTGTTCGGGTCCGACCACGAAGAACGTCATCAGAGCGATCACGGGAGCCTGTGCGAGCAGGATGAACAATGTCAGTTTGTCCCGCAGGAGAACTTCGAAATATCGCCGCGACAACGTGAACCATTGTCCGACGCTGCCAAAAATACCGAGCCGGCGTTTCTTCTGTTTGACCGCCGGCTGCATCGAACCAAGCTCGGCGAGCGGTTTTTGAACGTACTCATCAAACTGCGGCGTCGAGCGGAACTTTGCCCTCCAGGTGTCCGCCGCCGATGCGGAAAGTTGCCGTTTGTCACCCGCGGAATCGCGAACCGACGTTTCAAGCTGAGTGAACAGGTCTTTTGGGTTCGCCGCGCCCAGAAATGCGAGGGCCTCATCCGGCTTTCCATAAAAAACGAGCTTTCCAGCCATTAGGATCGCGATCTTGTCGAACAACTTCACGTTCTCCATCGCGTGCGTTGTCATTATGACCGTGCGTCCTGATTCCGCTATCTGCCGGAAAAGCCGCATGATCCGGCCTTCGGCACCCGGATCGAGGCCCGATGTGGGCTCATCAAGAAAGATAACCGATGGTTTCGTGATCAATTCGACCGCGATCGAAACACGTTTTCGCTGGCCGCCGGAAAGTTGACCGACGCGAACATTGCGCCTTTCGGTCAGCCCGGTCACGTCCAGCACCTCATCTACGATCTGGCGGACCTCCGCTGTGGACACATCACGCGAAAGCCGCATTTTCGCTACATAATAAAGCGTCCGATAAACAGAAAGTTCGCGGTGTATGATATCGTCCTGCGGAACGTAGCCGATCGATTGTTTTAGCGAATCAAGGTGCTGAAGCAGGTCCTGATTGTTGACAAGCACGTGCCCGCCCGAGGGTTCCTCAATGCCCGCCATCACTTCCATCAGCATCGATTTACCCGCACCGGACGGACCAAGAATGCCGATAAATTCATTTGGCCGAACTGAAAGAGAGACCGAATCAAGAAGCGGCAACCCGCGGATCTCGCGCGAAACGTTTACGACATCAAGCCGCGTCCGCGAACGCCTGTCAAAGATATTTATGCTTCCGGCCGGATCGACGGCGACCAAAAAAGCCCCGATCTCGACCGAATCGCCGGAGCCGATCTGTGACTTCGCTACGCGCGCTCCGTTCACAAACAGCCCGTTGGTCGAACGCAGGTCCTCGATCACCACACCTGCCGGCCCATTGAGCAGCCGCGCATGGTGGTTTGAAATGAGAAGCCCGTCGAGCCGGATATCGTTGTCAGCGGCGCGGCCGATCGTCAATTTCGATTTTGTTCCGAAGACCACAGACATCAGCAGTTGAGGCTGTGCGGCGGCCGTGCCTGGAATGTATCTCTCCGCCGCACCGCGATCAAGCACCATTGTTCCGGGACCCGTCGCGGCAGGCTCCGCCTTGCTGAAACCGGCAGTTTGCCCGCTCGGCACAGCCCGCTGGCCGGGAAGGCTCGATCCTTTGGGTCCTACGCGGCCCGGCGAATTGAAGCGAAGCACCGGCCCGCCGGCCCCAAGCCGGATGCGGTCATCGTGATACAACGGAGTTACGGCCGAGATGCGCTGTTCGTTAACAAGCGTGCCGTTAAAGCTCTTGTTATCCTCGATAACATAGCCGCCATTTTCGAGCCGGATCTCGGCATGACGCCTCGAGACGACAGCGGCAGTGCCATCGATCGCCACATCGCAAGACGCGTCGCGCCCAAGCCATGTGGCGGCCGCGGAAAGCACTTTCGGCTGGCGCGAAACCGCATCGACGAATTCGAGCAAAGCGGGCGGAGCGATCGTTGCCGGGGCCGGCGGAGCGGCCGCTGCGGGAGCAGCAGAGGCGGAGAGCGAAACAGGTGCGGGCTTAACTGGCGGCGGGGCCATTTCCCACGATTCGGCCGGTGCGGCATGAGGCTCGTGCACGGCAGCGGGTGCCGAAGCGGTCGGCGGGATCGCGGACGGTATCGGGGCCCGGACCGGTTCCGGCTTTCTTGCCGGGTCCGGCCTTGCGGCCTGTACCGCATCGAGCCAGATCACAACTACGGTTGGGCCGTCCGTGCCAAACTGAATGCTGCTTCCTACATTGATCTCAGTTTGCCCAACCTTCCGGCCGTTGACAAAAACGCCGTAGGTGGAATTCTGATCGGTTACAAACCATCTGCCGTCGTCAAAGCGAAACTCGGCATGCCGGCGCGACACCATCGGGTGGGCCGACTTTTCAAACACAACGTCGCACTCGCCCGCCTCGCGGCCAACAAGGACTACGGGCTTGCTGAACGTCATCTCCGGTTTCGGAGCGGCGGTGTTCACTTCGACAAGGGTCAGCGTCATTTGATGAGATCGTTATAGATGCAAAGAAGCGTAGAGGCTGCCTACGCTTCCGAGATATTAAGGCCTGGTATCTAGGCGGTCATCATTGATTCCGACAGGCGATCCGGGAGGAGGAATTATTTCGGACGAACAAGCCGAAATCCGACCGTCTTTTCTTTCTGGTCCGCATCTACGTCAACGCGGAACGCTGCGTTTATCTTCAACTTGACCGCATCTTCGTGTGCTGAACCGCCGCGCACAACTATCCGTTTTCCGGGCTTCTTCTCGACACCGACCGCGTTGTTCCCCGGATATGGATCAAGCTCGGAAGTGGTCAATTCCCAGACGTTGCCCATCATATCCAGGACGCCTAGTTCGGTCGCCCCCTGCGGTTTTGTTCCAACATTGGCCGGTTCGGAATCCGGCACCGCCATCACGGCGGCATTTGCTTTCCAGTCATTGCCCCAGGGATAAAGCGTTGACTTTGAACCGTTCCGCGCGGCATATTCCCACTCCGTTTCGGTCGGCAGCCTATATGTTACCTTGTCCCGATCTGAGCGCCATTTCGCAAAGGCTATCGCGTCGGCCAGATCGACGAATCTGACCGGCATCTTTTCCGTCCCGTGCAGGGGAACTCCGTTAACCCAATGACTGGGAGCGGTGTGGTTCGTGGCCTTGACGAAATCGAGATACTCGGCATTCGTGACCTCCGTCTTATCGATCCAGAATCCGGGCACATCGACCGAATGGACCGGGCCGCTCACAGCGTTTGCGTCGCCAAATCCCATTTCGAACGTGCCGGCCGGCAACTCGACCATTTCCGCCCTGACCGGCACAGGCGTCGGCGATCCCGGCGGTGCCGTTGGCTGCGGGGTTCCCGTTCCATTGCCGGTTCCGCCGGTTCTGCCGCTTCCAAAAAGGCCGGCCATGTACGCCCCGCCGATACCTACGCCGCCAAGCAAAAATAAACCGATCAACGCGACCGCACCGATAACGAGCGGCGAAAGAAAGCCGCGTTTTTTCGGCGGCATCGAATGGACCGCGACGCCCTGGTCACCGGTATTCCAAACCTGAACCGCAGTTTTCTGCAGATCGCCCTGGCCGCCCTGCGTCGAGCCCATGTTGTGCGGCGTATTATGCTCGGCCGCGTTGAACGCAACGGTCGCCGCCGCCGATGCTCCCCCGGTTTGCAGTTCGGCAACTACCTGCTGTGTTCGCCCGTCGCATTGAACGTCCGTCTGAAAATCCTGGAAGCCGTCATGGCTGACTCGCAGGCGATGGCTGCCGGTCTGAATGCCGTTCAGCGTTATCCATCCGTCGTCGCGGCTTTCACCCACGGCCACGTTGTCAAGGAAGATCTTTGACCGCGGCGGCGAGGTGCGCACATTCAAGGCGGTTGTGGATGCGGCATTGCCGGTCGTGTGAATTCCGATCGGCACCGGCTCGACCGCCGTTCTCAACTCGGCTATGAGGTGCTCTACCGACGCTGTTCGCTTCTCCTTTTCCTTTTGCAGGGTGTGGCGAACGGCTTGTTCGACCTCAAGCGACAGCGGCACGTTCAATTCCGTAAACGTCGGCGGCGGGTCGCTGATATGCTTTTTCATTATCGCCGGGATCGAAGAGCCCTTGAACGGCACATCGCCCGTAAGCATCTGAAAAAGCATTACCCCAAGGCTGTAAATATCCGAGCGCGAATCGGGTTCGTCGTCCGCCCATTGTTCCGGCGCCATGTAATACGGCGAGCCCATCAGGCCCGTCGTCTGAGCCTGTATGAACGAACCAAGCAGCTCGCCCGATTTTATTTTCGCCAGCCCGAAATCTAGTATCTTCACCGCCTGCGACAAATTTGGCTTGTCGCTGCAGATCATGATGTTCAGCGGCTTCAGATCACGGTGAACAATTCCCTGGTGGTGGGCGGCACCGACACCGGCACAGATGGCGGACATCAGTTCGAGCGCCCGTTCGGGCGAAAGAACTTTTTCGCGTGCAAGCAGGTCGTGCAGCGATTCGCCCTCGACATACTCCATCACAAGGAACGGGATCGATCCCTTTATAACGCCGTAGTCGGTCACACCGACAACGTTCTGGTGCCTGATCGCCGCCGCCGCAAGGGCCTCTTGCCTGAACCGTGTAACAAGCTGCGGATCGTTGCCGACAAGGTCCGGTAGAATTATCTTGATCGCAAGCTGGGTTTTGAGAAAGG
>JADLDC010000237.1 GCA_020846885.1 Acidobacteriota bacterium
AGGGGACAAAATAGTGCAGTTCCTTGCGGGCGGGCAGCACCTTGCCATGCCCGTTTCCATTACCGTTCCCATTGGTCACGATAGGTTCGGCCTCGGATGACTCGAACTCGTCTGCCCGCACAATACCTCGTTCCGCACTCTTTTCGCGGATCATTTGTTTGAAATCGTGCGGAATGCGAAATGTTTCGCTCAATCCGGCGGATCTGGCGACCCGATAACCGCTCGCCGCCCTTTCATCCTCGACAAAGATCGCAACCTTTTCAACATCAAGGACCTGGGCAAGCCTTTCCGTAAGCGATTCAAGCAGCGGCTCCATCGCCGTCGTCGCGGAAAGCGTACGTCCGAAATCCAAGAGGCCATGGCGAAGGTCGTAACGCGTTCCGTAAAAGAACCGGTCAGCCCGCTCCTGCAGAAAGTTCTTCAACGGCTCACTGAGCATGACGATCGCCGCCATGGCGATAACGGCGATCAGTGCACGAAGCGTTATCTCGGTCCGTGAAAGGTCGGTGCCGACCGCAAGGAACACAAGGCCGAGTGCAACCGCACCGATCATCGCCGCGATAGCGACCGTCGTCATTGCGTAAACAAGCGCCCGCCGGACCACGACATCGACATCCATCAGCCGATAGCGGACGACCGAATGGCCGAAACTAAGCGGTATCAAGGCCAGCGGCAAAGTTGTTATGCCGACCGTCAATGTGTCATCGGGCAGATAAACAAAGCGTTTCGCAATGTACACGAACAGAATAGGCAGCACGGAGGCAATGGTGCCCCACATCGCCCACTTCAGCCGCTGCCTGACGATCTGCTGCCGGCTGCTCATAAACCGCCATATCAGGGCAACGCCGCCAGCCGTGATACCGGTGACAAAATGGACAAGCAATGCGGTATTGAGCGTCGGGAATATTCGATATGTCGAGTTTATTTCCCGCAGTCCGGAGGCGAACGAAGCGATCGGGACCAACTGTCCGAGCGAGAAAAAGAGCATCGCCGCGGCCAGCAGGCAGGCCGGGACGTATAGAACGTACGTTTTCCAAGGAGCACGGTCGAAGACCTCGCTTCTTACAGGATAACGAAGGCAAAAGTGCAGGAATAGCGGCGCAAAGAATGCGAACGCAAGATCATCTATCAGGCTGACGGCAAGGTCGAAATCCTGGCCGGTGTTCAGCGGCCGATAGACATGGAATACGAACGCCGCAAGACAGATCGTCGCAAAATGGATCACGAACGGCGAACGGCTTCCCTGCTTAAAGAGCACGAATATTCCGACCCCGAGCCATATTAGGCCCACAATGGTCAGAAAAACGATCGACGGCGACCATCGCGGCAGCGTATCGATGTTCTTTAGATCGGCGTAATAGAAGTTGTTGCTGAAAGAATACGAGGGCTTCTGGTAAAAATAGGTCAGCGAACCACCCGGCCCGGCCTCGGCCAGGTACATCTGGATATCAACGACCGAGGTAACTTCATCAAAAGTATCGCCGTAAAGGCTGATCGCAATGAGTTTATCGCCCGATGAAATGCCCTGGCGTGACGCCGCAAGCCCGGGAACGACCTTTTCGGCATAGATCCCGTCGGCCTTTTTCACCCAAACAACACCGTCCGTAGGCGGCAGGGCCCCCGTCGCCCGTTGAAGAAGGTTGAGGGCGCCGCCCGCAACGAATAATACCGTTGCGACCAGCCATATCAGGCTCCAGCTTGTGAGCACTTTCACCTTCATCGGTCAAGGCGGACTTCGCCAAAGAAACCAGAGGCAAGATTTGTTCCAGTTCATTGTAGCAAAACGCAGTAATTATCGATACGAAAATATCGTACCGCGGCACAGGTTCACCCTGGATAGATAAATACCCAAGCGTCCAAATATTCAGATTTTCGCTTGTCTATCCGAGAATTTGGAGAAACATCACCGGGTAGCGTTTTTATGAATTCTGCGATCCTGCACCGCTCCCGGGGCGTGGACTTATCGGAAACCTAAAATTTACAAGATCAGAACCTGACGAGTATGCCGCCGCGAAGAGCCCGCTGCTGCCCGTTTAACTTAATGCTGCCTTCATCACCGGTAATACCGGTCGAAAAGCCTAGAAGATTTCGGGCATCCACAATTGCTTCGGCGTGAAACGGTAGGCCGAGAGTAGGAAGATTTTGAGTGACAAGAACACTTAGGCTCGGGTCGTATATGGCAAGCCGGCCCTGGAAAGGATCGATCGCGAAGACCGTTGCCTGCGGCGATAGGCGGAAGATCGTTTTTACGCTTGTCCCGGTTCGCAGATCGGCCTCGAATTGGCCAAAGAACGACTGGAATACGCCATTTTCGAAGAGATCGGCAGGATTTGAGATCCCTGCTTCCGAAAGCTTTTGCCCGACGCCGAGACTATACCCCGCGGCGGCACTGAACTGGCCATTGAAACGCCTTGAATAAACAAGTCTGAGGCCTTGCGCCCCGCCTTGCTGATTTCCCGTAACTTCCTGAAACGCCGCGGTTTCGAGCGTACCAAGGGGAATATTCGCCAGCCCGACGCCGCGGGACATTGTTGCATCAAAGAATACGTTCGCTTCAATGCTCGACTTGTTGTCCAGCACGCGTTCCACTCCGACCTCGAACCGGCTGCTCTTGTTCATCACCGGCCTGCCGCCATCGACAACAATAT
>JADLDC010000238.1 GCA_020846885.1 Acidobacteriota bacterium
CTTAGAGGTTTCTCAAGACATTAAGATCGGCATCCGCCTAGACTCCGCAATGAATATTCACCGGTGATATTACCACAGGAGCAATTTGCTGTCTGCATATTTTTTTATGGATCGGAGCCGGTTTGTTGGAGGGCAGAGGCGGGAAATTCCCTGGCTACAAAATAAAAGGAGATCAGCAAAATGGAAAGGAGCAATTCAAACAACAGAAGGAACTTTTTGAAATCGGCGGCCGCGACACTTGTCGCCGCGTCGGTCCCGGTAGCGGCCGCCGCACAGAAAGGTGATGACGAAGCGTCGGGCAACCAACAGGATCCCATCTATATCCACGGCTGTGCCTGGAATCGCGACCTGCCGGGTGTCTTTGGGCAAGCATGTTTCACTTTCGAGGTCCGGGCGAAAGTTGGGGGGACCGGCGTGGGAACTATCCGCGACGATGTGTACCCGGAGGTCAATTCTCAGATCCAGATAAACTCCGTGACGAAAAGCGGCAAACTCTACACATTCCATGGAGAAATTGTTGCGTCCCGAAGCGCTGAGCTGGTGGGCATGTGCGTCACGATCGAGGCTAGGTCCTTACGAAGGGGAGAGGGTAGCGCGACGATCACTGTTTCGTCCGGCGAAGGCGAGAATCTGGTCGTCATTGCGATCATCGCCGTTTTGATCGGCCTCCTGATGCCAGCCGTTCAAAAGTAGTCTATCGAGCGCATTTGAAAAGATAGGCGATGTGATACCGGCCGGGCCGGAGTCGGCAACAATGCTGGTACCGTCTCTGGCCGGGGCCCGGAGACGCAGTTTCTATTGGAGGATCTATTATGAAATATACGGTCAAAGGTTTGTACACACTGTTTCGGTTGCAGATAATTCTATTACTGATCATCTCAGCCGCGGTCCTCGCGGCGGCACAGGCGCCGTTGACCGACGACGCGAGTATCATATGCTGGTCAGACGATGATGACCACGATGATCATGATGACCATTCCGCGAAGGAGTCGATGAGTGAGTGGTCGTGGGGCGGCTGCGGTTCGAGCGAAAAACTGAAGATATCATCGGAGAGCCGGGTTTACTTAAAGTATCGGCTAACACCGGTTTTGCCGGTTGGAACGGCTGGTTCAACGGTTGAGAAGGCAACGGTCAAGTTGTTTATCAACAGCGTGACAACGGCCGGGGCCCTTGATGTTTTTTTCGCGGCAGGAAATTGGAACGAAAAAACATTGAAGTCGAGTAATGCTCCTCCGACAGGGGCGCTTGTGCAGGCAAATGTTCCGATACAGGCTGACAAAAAAGGGCAATTCCTGGTGCTTGACGTGACCGCGGCCGTCCAGCAATGGCTGGGTAGTGACGGCGAAGGAACTGGCGGCCTCCCAAATTACGGATTGATCCTGGTCGCCCGAAACGGACTAAAGGCGCATTTCGACAGCAAGGAGAACGAAAATACGAGCCACGAGGCTAAGCTCAATATCCAGCGCGCCGGCGGTTCCGGCGGCCAGGGGCCACCCGGACCCGAAGGGCCGCAAGGCCCAACGGGACCCCGGGGACCTCAGGGCCCGCAAGGGACAGCAGGCCAAACGGGAGCGAACGGTGCACAAGGACCTCAAGGGCCTGCGGGGCCGCAAGGCACGACTGGCGCGACAGGAGCAACCGGACCGACAGGATCTCAAGGCCCGCAGGGCCCGGCCGGCCCGATCGGACCGCAGGGCGAGCGAGGCTTGAACTGGAAAGACGCGTGGAACGCGGCGACGAATTATGTGACCGACGACGCTGTCAGCTTTCAGGGTTCGTCGTGGCGTGCGAAACAGGCCAACGTAAACGTCCAGCCGGTTGAGGGAGCCGACTGGACCATAATCGCGCTGAAAGGCGACGACACTTCGAGCGGGACCGTCACTGATGTGACCGCAAGCGCTCCGCTGTCGGTCACGAACGGGACGACGACGCCGAATATCTCGCTAGGTACCGTGCCCGCAGCCAACGGCGGAACGGGCCTGAATTCACCCGGGGCCGCAGGAAACTTCCTGCGCAGCAACGGCGCGACGTGGGCAACCGGCCCGCTTGCCGCCGCGGACGTACCGGCCGGCAGCGCCCACTACATACGCAACCAAACAACAACTCAGCCGTCCACTAATTTCAACATTAGCGGCGACGGCAGTGCACAGGGCACGCTGCGGGGGAATATCGTTACGGCGACCACTCAATTCAACATCGGCGGCACGCGCATGCTTGCCGGAAACGCATCAAATCTGTTCGTTGGGCCATCCGCCGGTGCGGCAAACCCATCGGGAATCAATAATTCCTTTGTTGGCCGAATTGCGGGCCAGAATACTACAACGGGAAGCAGCAATTCCTTTTTTGGGTCATTCACCGGTTCGCAGAATACTACAGGCAGCGATAACGCGTTCTTCGGCTTCTTTGCAGGCAATAGCAACGTAAGCGGCAGCGATAACGCCGCGTTCGGCAATTCCGCGGGGGCTGGTTCGACCGGAAGCCGAAATTCGTTCTTCGGTTCTGGGGCCGGTGGCAACATCCTATGGAGCGGTAATAACAACACATTCATCGGCCTTAATACCGGGGTTGTTATTTCTGCAAGTGTAGCGAGCAGTTTTAATACACTGCTGGGAGCAAGCGCGAAGGTCAACCAGATCGGCGGCCTCACTTCCATCAATTTTGGAACGGCTATCGGAGCAGGTGCGGTTGTAAGCACAAGTAATCGAGTCCAACTCGGCCGTGACGGCTTCGATTCGGTTGCGATCGGCTTTTTTGCGAACGCGACCGCTACACAGGTCTGCAGGAGCGGCCAGGTCCTGGCGTTGTGCTCGTCAAGCCGCCGTTACAAGGAAAATATCGCTGTGTTCGATCGCGGATTGGACCTGGTCAACCTGTTCCGGCCCGTCACGTTCGACTGGATAGAACGTGGGGAACATGACCTCGGCCTGATCGCCGAAGAAGTTGCGGAGATCGAACCGCTGTTAGTGACATACAACCGCAAGAACGAGATCGAGGGAGTCAAGTATGACCAGATCGCCATGGTCTTGATCAACGCGATCAAAGAGCAGCAGGAGCAGATCCAACATCAGCAGAAACAGATCGAAGCTTTGCGGAAGCAAAACATCGGATTGAGCTCGCGGCTGAGAATGATCGAGAAAAGGTCACGAAAGAAAGTAGTCCGGCGTCGCGGTTGATCAAATTCGCCGAGAGTTTCGGGCAGGCTGGATTGAAAGTGGTCAATAGCCTGCCCACTCTTTGCCGGAGTTTGCCTCGATTGATCGAAAGGTATAAGAGCGAACGCAGGTCATTCGGAATGGTTTGCTTTCGCCTTTCGTTCGATGGGTTCTTTTAAGTGCTGCGTCGTTTCATCGGTAACGCTGAATAGTACACCGGCGCGGAAGCCATGATCACCAGGATCAACGCGAAATCGGTGCGGTTGCCGTTCGTTCGAGCCTGACTGGAATGGGTCGGCTAAGACTCTGAAATACTGGCGAGCGCTGCGTTGCAAATTCGATCAATTCGTTGATCTCTTCTGCAGGATGATCCGATCTGACGTTCATTTTCAACCGTATCTCCGTAAATGCCGGCGTAACCGACTTGTCCAGATCAAGAACTCCCCGCAGATCAGCATTGCCAAGAACCGTCGTGGATACCTCCTTAACGTAAATCCCGCGCGCCGATGCATGCAGGATAAAGGTTGTCGTGACACAACCGGCAAGCGCCTGCAGCAGAAATTCTCCCGGGTTTGGGCCTTTGTCGTTGCCGAGCAGTACAGGCGCCTCGTCGATGACATATTCAAATGGCTCGGCTCGATGATGTTCCTGGCCTGCGCCATAGAAATCACCGATAGTAGTTCGGCTCATCGTTCCGTCTTGCCATTCACCTTTGGCACGGAACTGAAAGGCTGCGATCGAAGGTTGGTCTTTTATTGCAATGACAGTCTCCTGCAGCTGCGTCGTATTGATTCCATTTAGCGTTGTCGTTTCTTTCATAATAGTATCCTCGCGTTTCATTAAATTCGGTGCGGCATATTAAGTGCCCTACCGGTAATACCTTTGACAATTCACGTGCCAAAATACGAGCGGCCGCCAAGAATAATGGATTCAATAAGTTAGGTGAAATTACAAGGTGGGCGTCAAATGCCTTAATCTCGGGATTCACGAGATCTCGGAGGTGGACGCTAACGAGATTTCGGTGCTGGTACATGAGACGCAGGACGACGCTCAATACCGAGCGACCGTATGCGGGAGGCGAGGGTGTTGGCGTGGACGCCGAGGAGATCGGCCGCACCTCCTGCGCCTGATAGTCTGCCATTTGTTACAGAAAGAGCGCGTTCGATATTTCGCCGCTCGAGTTGTTTGAGATCCGTTGCGGTAAGGACCCTGTCCTCACCTACACGATCCGAGGATTTAGAGGAATCATCCGCGTGACCGCGCGTTTCAGGAAGGGCCTTGTCCAGGTTGAGGGATCTTCCATCAATCGATGTAATAAACGCCCTCTCGATCACGTTCTGCAATTCGCGGATATTGCCGGGCCAGTCATAACTTGAAAGGCGGCGTTTAAATGTTTCGCTGAGCGGCAGAATGTTGCGGTTCTGTCGCCGGGCAAGCCTTTTTGAAAAGTCTTCCGCAAGCAAGGGTATGTCTTCACGCCGCTCCCGAAGCGGCGGCACATGTATCGGGAACACGCTCAATCGGTACATCAGATCCGGCCGGAAATTTCCGCTGTCTGCCAATTCGGAAAGATCGCGGTTCGTTGCGGCAATGACACGCACGTCAACCTTTACGGTGTGAGCGCTTCCGACCGGAGTAAATTCACCTTCCTGCAGAACCCGCAACAGCTTTGCCTGCAGGTCGATCGGCATTTCGCCAAGCTCGTCCAAAAATATCGTTCCACCATGCGCCAATTTGAACCTGCCGTCGCGTCGCTGTGACGCACCTGTAAAAGACCCCTTCTCATGGCCGAAAAATTCGCTCTCTTGAAGGCCGGCTGATATGGCGGCGCAGTTGACAGTGACCATCGGCCGCTCAGACCTGCTGCTGCGCCGATGAATGGCGCGGGCGATCAGTTCCTTGCCTGTTCCGGTCTCGCCGGTGATCAAGACCGTCGCGTCGGTACTTGCAACGCTGACGACGTCATCCAGAACTCGTCTGAGTGCCGGACTATTTCCAACGATTTCGTCAAAACCATAGATCGTTTCGATTTCATTTCTTAGATAGGTAGTTTCATCAAGCAGAAACCTAACTCGTTCCTCTGCCTCAATTCGTTCAAGGACATTTCGAAGGATGAGTGCAAAGTAGTTATGGCCGTCTGTTTCATAATGGGACAGGGTGGCCTCAGCGGGGAAATGCCCGGCATCTCGGTCAATTCCTTCGAGCCCGCCATCGATCCAAATAGATCGTTCGCCGCCGCTCCGCTTCATCAACCCATCTACCAGCGAAACAAGTTTGCCTTTTGAATCGACTGTTAAAAGCTCGTCGACCGGACTCCCAACTGCCTCAGAACGCAGCCTTTGGAACGTGCGTTCTGCTGCAGAATTAATATTTGTTATGCAAAGCTCGTCATTAAATTCAACAATGGCGTCCATGGCCCCTTCGAAAAGCCGTGACAGTTTTGCCTCACGTTCTCTGATTTCACGTTCCCGCTGAAGCCGCCGGAGTTCGGCAGACGCTCGCCCGGCGAAAATATTCAATATCGCGGACAGTATCGGGTTTTCATCCATTGGCCGATCGTCCAGAAGGGCAAGGTGCCCCAGGACGCCGCCATCATTATCCAACAGCGGGACACCAAAATAACTGACAGCCCCAAGCTCCTGCAAACTGGCGTCAAGCGGATACAGTTCTATTACCCGTTCAGGAATATGAACCGGCCGACGCTCGTCGACAACAGTTTCACATGGCGAGCCGGCCACTGGATACCGGAAACCGGTAACGAAATGGTCCTTAGCCCAGAACGACAATGCATGCAGTTCGCGTGCGGCACGGCTCCACTCGGTCACCCAGGCATATTTGGTATCAAGCGCACTGGCCAAATGCTGCACAAGGGCGTCGAAGAATCTTTCGCCGGTTTCGGCTGACGTGCCTTCTTCGATCTTGCGGAGAAGTTCAGCATTCATTCCAAGCTTCATTTGTTTGGCGACCTGATTTTGAATCATTTCGTGATCGCGCTTAGCTCGAGATTCACTCAGCGCTAGACGCCTTTGGTTTAGGCCTTGCAGGTTCATTCAGATGCCGGGTGGTTTCGTCGGTCACGCTGAACGGAACGGCGGCTGTTAGTTGATTTGTCTCGGCCGGCGGTAAAAGATCGGCAACGGGTTCGGGGCCAAGGGTTCGTTTTTCGGTGTCAGTTTGGTGAATATTTGACGGCGAACCTTTTTTGCTTATAAACGTCCCGTTTATTATCAGTGCAAGGCCGATGAACAGCGGGATCAGCCCGGCAAGCCAAATTCGGCTGAGAATTGCCGCCTCGGCGTCCGAAACCCGGCCGCTGGCAATGATGCCGCCCATCAGGGCAAAGAGAAATACCATCAACGCCGCGCCGATACTTGCGGTAATTACGCCGGCCTTTATCTCATTTCGCCTTTTGGTTTCAGGAGTTTTGCCCTGAAGCCGTTCCAGTTCGGCGGCCCGCCGCACGGCCTGTTCGCTGCCCTGAAACATCTCGGCGACCCACGTTTTGCTCCAATCAAATTTATCGTTTGGATCGCGTCCGGCAAGAAGCTGACGCAGGGCGGACAGGTTTGCTCCGCACGATTTGCAGAATTTAAGGTCGTCGGTTTGGGTCGAGCCGCACTGGGGACAGATCATAGCCTTTTTTTATAATATACTCTCAACGTCATTGCATAGCGAAAAGTTCGGCCTTATACAACAATAGGACCTGATCTTGTGGCGCTGTTGAATCTTACTTTGCGTATCTTTGCGTGCCGGGCGAGTTTTGCGCGAGATAAAACCTGGCTTTCACGCAAAGCCGCTAAGATCGCAAAGAAACGCGAAAGAAGAAAGCCTCCGTCAAGCACCTCCAGATCAGGACACTATCCAACAATAGGCCGATTTGCCGAAGACGGGACGAGCGAAAGAAATAATTCCGGCGGGCGGGCTAGCGGCAAAAGGCCAAAGCCGTTATTCTTGCCTTTATTGTAACTCGAACAATGAAAGATAGGCCGATCGGCATTTTTGATTCGGGAGTGGGCGGCCTGACGGTCTACCGCGCGCTGCATGACCGGCTGCCGAACGAGCGTTTTGTTTATCTAGGCGATACCGCGCGTGTGCCGTACGGGACAAAATCGCTTGAAACGGTCGAGCGGTACGCGATCGAGAACTCGCTTTTTCTTGCTTCGATAGGGATCAAGGTCCTTGTCGTCGCATGCAACACGGCCTCGGCGCTTGCCCTGCCGCAGATCCGGCAACGGATAGGCATTGATGTCGTCGGCGTCATTGGGCCGGGTGCCCGAAAGGCGGTCGAGATAACGAAAGCGGAGCCGCAACCGAAGATAGGTGTGATCGCAACCGAAGCGACCGTTGCCAGCAAGGCATATTTTGAGGCGATCCGGCGTGCGTCCGGATCGGCAAGAGTGCTGCAGGCCGCGTGTCCGCTGTTCGTGCCGCTGGCGGAAGAGAACTGGATCAACGAACCCGAAACGTACTCGATCGCCCAAAAACATCTTGCTCCGATCATCGAATTTGAGCCGGACGCGCTTGTTCTTGGGTGCACGCATTATCCGA
>JADLDC010000239.1 GCA_020846885.1 Acidobacteriota bacterium
AGAACAAACAATACCGCCGCAATAAAGAAAACGCGAAAAACCGAACTCATCACCATCCTCCGCAGAAAACAAATTTGTCAAAACTTTGTGCTTGAGTGATAGTTCAATTAGGCCTGCAAGTCAAGCGAAAACACACGGATGGCCTGCATCTTTTATGGAAACATCAATGCCCGATAGTGTCGCGATCGTATTCAACGGCTTTCTTGCTCTTTCAATGAAGGAAAAAATTAAGCTGATCAACGTTCTGAACGAGTTTTTTGATCACCCGGACCGTCGCGAACAGATGCGAAAGAGCAATGAGGCTGCTGTCGCTGAGATCGTCGCAGCCGGAATCGGCTCCGGCTGCGGATGCTGCCGCCGATAGGTCAGAGCCTGCTCAGTATCGGCGTACTTTCACATATTTTCTTTTCTTTTTATTCCAGACATAGGTGTACAGCGCCGAACTTCCGAGGCCCGCACCAGCGCCGATGAGCGCGCCCTTGCCGCCGCCGATAAGGCCGCCAAGGAGAGCTCCGGCACCGGTCCCGATGGCAAGATTGATCCGATTACGATGGCGGCGATAATAACTTGGTTTCTTCACCCGAACGTATTTCACACGCCCGTTACGGTATACCTTTTTAACGTAATAGTGCGAACGCTGCGCCTCGGCCGTCACCGGTGCAGATACTACGATTATTCCGCTAAACAATGCCATTACAACGAATAGAATGATGGTGCGTTTCATGATGTGATCAGTTTCAACTCCTTTTGTATTGATCCGTTACACTGAGAGAGGTTTGACCTGGAGTTGCTTGCAACAATGGTGCCTTAGTTGGGACACGGTCCGTAGCGGCGCAGTAACCGCGTCCGTTTCGTTCTTTGTTTCGTGCGTTTCGTGGCCGGGATCCGGCTTCGCCACCACGAAAGGCACGAACAAGAATCGAAACCGGCGAAATCGGCACTGTGACGGCTCGGTCCTCGGCTTGGCGTCCCCTGCCATTTAGGCAGCCAAAACCGTTTGGACTTCTGAATTTACAGCCGATACGCTATTATTAGGTATTCCATTCCAGTACAGGACGATCTGCCCATGAGTAACATTTTCGATCTGACAACGCGCCCCAGCGCGGAATTGTTCTTTGGCCGCGGCGACAGAAATGATCCGCGTTTGGGCGAAGTAGTGGGACGCGAAGCGGCAGAATACAGCACAGCAGAGATCGTGATATTGGGCTGTCCGCAGGACGAAGGCGTTCGCCGCAACAACGGCCGGCCCGGTGCCGCCGACGCTCCCCGAGCGATACGCGAGCAGTTCTATAAGCTAACGACGTTCAACATCACAAAGCGTATCTTCGATCTTGGCGACGTTCGGATCGGCGACGATCTTGAGGAAACTCACGACACGCAGATCGAAGTGGTGAAGTCCCTGCTCGCGGACGGTAAAAGGGTCATTGTCCTGGGCGGCGGAAATGATATCTCGTATGCCGACGGCCGGGCGATGTCGGAAAGTTTTGGGGCCGAGAACTGGATAGCCATCAACATCGACTCCCATTTGGACGTTCGCATCGCCGAACAGCGCAACAGCGGCACGCCTTACCGACAACTGCTTGACGAAAAGCTGATCCGGCCCGATTATTTTTACGAGGTCGGCTATCAATCGCACTTTTGTTCGCCGGTATATTACGATCATATCCGCAGCCTGGGTGTGAACCGGATCAGCCTGGAGCTTTTGCGCTCGCGGTCCGAAGCCGATGTCGAGCTAAAGGAACACATTAAACTAAAGTTCGTGCATCATAGCAGTTCGTTAAATACATTTTTTGGATTTGATCTTGATGCAGTTAGGTCAGCGGATGCGCCGGGTACGTCGGCCCCCTCGCCGCTCGGGCTGCGGGCGGGTGAATTCATTCAGCTCGTCAAGTATGCAGCATCGCTTGCAAACACACGAATTATCGAGTTTTCCGAAGTCAATCCAAAATTCGATGTCGATAACCGTACCTCTAGGCTGGTTGCGATCGGGATGCACCGATTCTGCTCGGGGGCGCAGTAGCGCGGTATCAAAACATCCAGTATTCAGCAGATTAGCTTGTGCAAGGAGATCGACGAGTATAGGCATACGATCTGGTTTAGCCCTCGAGCCAGGTCTATCGGCCTGCCTGCCGAAATTCACCCGGTTTGGCAGGAGGATGGTCATAAAACGTACGTTTCATGGTACTGCATTCAATTGGCTTCGATACGAAGTCAGATCTTATCCTTGACAGCGGCATTAGGGTTTGGCATTCTTGAATTCCGCTTGGCACTCGGTTTCGATCGACCGCAGGTTTATCGAGGCCGACCAAGTTAACGGCAAACTGATGAGGTTTTTGAAATGTTCCGTATCCAAAGCGGTCTTGGAAAAATGGCCGGCGGCCATAGCTGACAGCTGACGGCTATTTTTCCGCTTTTCAAAACCTGATAAATAAAGACACGTAGGCACTTAGCTCAGTGGTAGAGCACTACCTTGACACGGTAGGGGTCAGCAGTTCAACTCTGCTAGTGCCTACCATTTTCTTTTTAAATCCTTCCTGTTCCTCCGAATTAAGGCGTATAATCATTGAAATAGCGTAATGTCACGCAATTGGCCGCGGCCGCCTTTCAGCGACCGGGACAACGCGCTAAAGTTAATGTTGTTTCTAGCTCACGATCGTTAAGGAGAAGATAATATGGCAGATATGAATCCTGTCGGCTGGTTCGAGATATATGTTCAGGACATTGATGCGGCCCAGCGATTTTATGAAACTGTACTTCAGGTCCAGATGCAGGACCTAACGGACCCAACCGAGCACGAACTAAGAATGAAGACGTTTTCCGGCGATGAGAACGCAGTGGAGAGGTCCGGGTCTAACGGTGCGCTGGTCCAAATGGCTGGCGTGCCCAGCGGCGGCAACAGCACGCTGGTCTATTTCATGTGTGAGGACTGCTCGGTCGAGGAATCCCGCGTAGAAGGCGCGGGCGGCGGAATCTTCAAGCCAAAAATGTCCATTGGGCCGTACGGCTTTATTTCGCTGTGCACTGACCCGGATGGAAATATGTTCGGGCTGCATTCGATGAAGTAGGATGCGGCGAACTTTTACCTGCCCTCGGACGTAACTCTTTATATGGCTGGAGGAACAAAATGCTGGAAATAATTGGATCACCAAAACATCTTGTTGCGATGAAACTGTCGGGCAGTATGACTGCGGACGATGTGACAAAGGCATACGATGCGACGAACGACGCCCTGGCGAACAACGAGCGCATCTCTTTTTTCGCGGAGATCGAAGATTCGATGAACCTGACCTTTGAGGGCCTGGTCAAGGACGTTGTGAACGGCATTGGGCAGATCGGCAAGCTTTCAAGATATTATCGTGTCGCGGTGGTGACCGATAAAGGTTGGATCGGGGCAATGGCACGGGTGGAAGGCCTAGTGTTCTCTTCGATCGACGTAAAGGTCTTTGAACCGTCGGACCGCGACAAAGCGTTTGCGTGGGCGTCAGAAGAGCCTGCATCGCTGCCTAAACCGGAGGAACCAAAGCCATCTCTCCATTTCCTGCAAACGACCAGTGAAAACGTGGTCGCTTACGAAGTGAACGGACGTCTGCGTGAAAAGGATATTAAACATGCTGTAGCGGAATTAAAGCCCTATATTGAACGCGAGGGAAAATTCAATGTTCTTGCCAGGTTGAAGGATTTTAACGGCTTTGATCTGACCTCGCTGCTGGACGATGATCTGGCCAAGACAAAAT
>JADLDC010000240.1 GCA_020846885.1 Acidobacteriota bacterium
CGTGCCACTTGAAGGTGTTCAGTTCGGCGAACAAATTCGATTCAGGAACGGGCTGGCCCAGCTTTTGGCAGCCGGTGAATGCTAAGAATGTAGTTGAGAAAGTTGACCGAAGCCTCGGCGAGGTCCGAACCGAGATCGAATGCGCACGCTGCGGCTCGCACCTCGGCCACGTCTTCGACGACGGCCCCAAACCAACCGGCCTGCGTTATTGCATCAACGGAACAGCGTTGAAGTTTGAGAAAGCGAAGTAGCGGCTTTCCGAACAAACTGGAAGGTCAAAACTAAAAACTGAAAACGGCGGAAATTTCGTTACGCCGTTTTCAGTTTTCACTTTTTAGATTTCAGTTTGTACGGATCGCCGTTTACCAATTGACCGTTCCTTCCTTCGACGTATCGATCTGTGCAAGATCGACGCCTTCGTTGTAGAAGAAGATCTTCATATTATCGAACAAGAACTGGTGCGAGTCCGGGTTGGAAACATCGAGGCCGAAATGGTTTATTAGCTGCATCTGCTTTTTCTGCCACTCAGCCCAGCAGCCTTTGCACATTTCTTCGCCGATCTTCTGCCCAAGCTCCGTCGGCACCGGCGTAAACCCAATCGGCTCGCCCTTTTGCCCGCATCGGACACATTTGAATTTGTCACTTCCGAATATTGCCATAAATTGATTTTACCACAGAGACACAGAGGCACAGAGTAAAGAGATATTGCTTCCGCTGCCGATTTACTGACGGGAACGATTTACATCATCAAATTCTCCTCTGTGTCTCTGTGCCTCTGTGGTGAATTCTTAGTCTGCCTGTTTGATCGCACGGAGTACGTCTGCGTCCGCCGGGCGGAAAAGGCTCAATGCCTGCACCTTGTGATATGCGATCTTACCTTCATTATCTATCACAACAACCCCGCGGGCCGAACGGCCGGGAAGCCAGGACTTCATTCCGTAAGCCGCCGAAACTTTTCCGTCCGGATCGGACAACAATCGCAGCGGCAACTCTTTCTTCTCCGCAAAATCCTTATGCGATTCGACCGTGTCAGTAGAGATCCCGACGACCTCCGCTCCCGTCGCCTGATACTCCGACCAATGATCGCGCACCGAACAAAGCTGCCGCGTACAAACCGGTGTATTGTCGCCCGGATAAAATAGCAGCACGACTGTCGTGCCCCGATGTTCGCTTAGCGACCAATCGTTCCCATTGCCGTCTTTTAGCGTAAAATCAGATGCGGGTTCGCCTACTTTCATTTATTCCCCTTCGTTCTCGGAAAGCATGAAGTCCCTGTTTTGCGCCGAATGCAATATCCGAACAACCTCGACATAATTGCCAAACGGACGATAAAAGATCAGAAACTTTTCAAATCCTCTTACAAACCACATACGCAAGCCGAACAGTTTTGGATTTTGATATGAACGTTCGGCGCCGATCAAAGGTGTTTCGCATAGCTGGTCGAAAGAATCGAAAACCGCCCTGTCAAAGTCTAATGCCTTTTCCGGGTTCGTTTTCCCGATGAAGGCACAGTGGCTGTCGATATCGGCCTCTGCTTTCGGCAGCAGGAATAGGGCAAGTTTCATTTCGCCTTTTCCAATTTTTTCCTTAACGCCCGGCGTCGCTGTTCAAGATAGTGTTCGGTAACCTCAATAGATTGTCCGCTTTCCAGGCCTTCAAGCAAAAGTGTCTCAAGGCGTTCCTGCGTCTTTTGCTTCTGCCGTTCGCGAACCATCTCTCGAAAAAGCTCACTTGCCGAACCATAGTTGCCGCTCGAAACCTCCGCTTCAACAAACTCCCGAAGCTGATCAGGCAAAGAAATTGTCATCGTCGCCATCTGGTTTACCTCCCATTAGGCAATTTTAACACATTTCGCTTAATTCTTGTTGAATATTAAGAAATATTCTTACGCGAGTGCATAACAATTGGTGGAGTTTAATACCCTCTCGGTATGAAGATTACTTTGAACCGAACAACCAATCTCACACGGCAACCATTCTATTTTCGTCGCCTCGCTTCCAATATCACGAGTATTCCCGTCACAACAAACGGGATCGTCGAAATCAGTATTTTGAAGTTCAATGAAAGCAACCCGATCAAAAACATAAAGACCAGCAAAAAACTCAAACAGCCGAGGCCGATGAAGGTTAGCCATTTGCCTGGCACTTTTTGAAACAGCGTGATAAGCAAAAGGATCTGCCCGATCAAAGGCAGCAGCGTAAACGGATGCGCAGCCGAGACAGGATCGCTGACAAGCTTGCCGAGCACTTCCCGTTCGCCCTGGAACAGGAACATACGCTGGTCCGTGCCCCATTCCAGATAGCCAATGAGCGAGGTCAATATCAATAAAGCGTTGAGTATTTTTCTTTTCATGCCGGCCGCGCGGTTTCGAAGTTCATAATGCCCGATCTGCAGCAACGAAATAACACGAAACGGCACGAAATGGAAGCGTCGGCGGCGATCAGTTTGCCGCGGTTGCTGGATAGAATTTTTCGAGCGCAAATTTTTCGCTGAAATATCTCGACCGCCAATTTTGATCGAGCCGGTCGAGCATCAAACACTCCACAGCACCGAACGGATAAAAAACGACCCGCTCCCATTCTTTCAGATCGAGATCGTGCATTTCCTGCAAGGTGGCGGCAAGGAGCCGGTCGGCCTCTTTGTCAAACGGAACAAAATCGGGCAGCTTCGCAAAAGCCTTGCTCGGTTTCAGCCTTCGGGCGGCAAGCCTTGCCATCTTATATTGCGTATATCGCGCAACGCCTTCCTGCCAAAGCTGAAACGACGCATAACGGCCATCGGCCGCCTTTAGCGATTCGAAAAATGAATTTCTTTTTGATCTATAATCCGAGAGAGTTTTTGCGCGATCCGCGTTTTTACCCGTCTTATAGGCAGTTAACAACGAATCGGTCAGCCCGCGAAAGCTCTTCGCTGTCGATTCTTCTTTGTACGGGAACGGATAATTTATCTGCCACATTCCGGTCGTATCTCCGCCCGAAAGGTCGAGGGCGTTTACGTCCGAAAAATAATTCGGCCGCGAATATTGAAGCTGGTGAAAATGTTCGTGCAGCACCACAAAGACCCAACGCGTCGAGGTTTTGTCAGACGTATTCTCAGCCTTTCCGACAACGATCACCGGCGTCGCGTCAAATGCGGAAAAGGTCGCAAGAAAATCTTTCTGAAACTTTCGCGGACGGACAAAGACCTCGCTTTTCAGGAGTTTGTCATACCCGATCGATGTGAATTCGTCGTTTGGCTTCTTATGACGTATAAGAAACTCGTGTTCGTCAGTAATAAAAAGCATCCCAAACGGCGCCGTGCTCCAGTCTTTCCACAGATCATTCTGGACCGATTCGGCAATTCGGTACGCCTCGGCAATTCTGATGCGGTCAATAGAGGAAATGCTCGGATTTCCTATCACTGAAATCGAAACGGTAATAACTATGGATAAAATTAGGATTGCTCTATTCACAACTATATAAACGTCGGACAACCAAAATTAGGTACAAAATTTAAGGATTTAATATTCGAGCTTTCTATTCATATCTCGTCCGGTTCTTCAACCAATCTGAATCTAAGATCAACTGATCAATTCAGTTAGACAGATGGACTGCTGTCATTCGCCTGACGGACCCGTTTGATCTCCAAATCTTGCTGCAGCTTGAGGCGAAGTAGTCGTTCTCTAAATTCCGCCATTACCTCCGCTCCGTCGCGAAATCGTCCGGCATCGAGATCATCCAGCCCTTTTTGAATCTCGCGTCGCAGCCAAGCCAATTTTCTTTCTTGTGTTTCGTTCATCAAAGTTCCTCAATATCGTTTTAGTCGTTGAAATTCGCGGCCGAGTTGTTTAACGTGGATATACACAACCTTACCGCTTCGGTGCGGCGATCTTCTTTAACCCTGCTTTTGCACTGAGTTCTGTGACAACATTCTTTCCGGTTTTCTGTTCGAGTTCGAGCCTTGCAACTTTTGCGACATTTCCGCCTTGTTCTGCTACGGTTTTGTTTTCGTCAAAGGTCTTAGGGCCGGTTGCTTGCGAGATATCTTTGGTCGAGGCCTCGGCGAGCATATTTAGGATAAGCTCGGTGTTGGTCATATTATCGCGAAGATTTTCTTTCTTCAGCCCTTTGAGCGTTTTGTATTCTTTTGTGTTTTTCCCTGACCATGTTTTGGTAATTATGTCGGTCAGCGTCGCAAACTGAATGCCTTCCTTCATCCCGCGACGCTTCCATTCGTCGGTCAGTTCCTTGCGAATTTCAATGCTCTTGAGCCGCTGGTTTATCCAGTTTTCCGAATAGCCAAGTTTCAAATATTGCTCCAATGCCCTGTCGATGGTGAGTTCCGGATCCTGCATTTCGTCCAACCGCTCTTTGCCTAACTGAGCTAACCACAGCTTAAACGGTTCCGCTTTGGGCGATGGAATTGACTGAATGAGCCGAAATATCTGTTCCGTATCGGCTACGTCGGTTTTGTAAAACTTCCCGTCGGACGATTCCATTTTCAGTTGTCCGATTTTTTCGGACAACTCACTTCCGTCCCGTTTTAGCTTGGTTTTTAGGTCGTTCCAGTACTTTCTTGGCCGGTCCGTACCCGTAAGTACCTCTATGACATCGGTAATTGAGATGTACCAGACCTCTATCTCAGGGTCCCAAACGGTTCTTACTTTGCGTTGTTCAAATAATTTAATTTCACTTTTCTTTTCCATAGTTTTATTCGTGCCGGTTCTATTCTCCGGCCTGAAAATCTCTAATATCCTTAAACGGATTTCCTTTGTCATCAAAATCCGGCCGGTAGTAGTGCGAGGCGGATTCGTATTCCTGCATGAAGCCTTCTTCCATGCCGAGATCTTCAAGGAGCGAGACGGCGTTGAACCATTCGCGTTCGGAGATGCGGCGTGACAGGAGAATGTATCTTGGGTCGGTCGCGGCTTTGTTGGTTGCGTAGTATTGGGCCATCAGGGAAACCGCGGTCTTCGGGCCGAGTTCATCGCGTATCCATCGCAGGTTGTCTTCGAGGCCGGCGATATCGTTTGGCAGCACAAGCAGGCGGATGAGAAGGCCGCGTTTCAGCAAACTGACTGGCGCGTTCCTGCCTGCGGGCGGACTCAAGTCCGCGTTCCGGAAGACAAGTTCATCGCCCATCTGACAATGCATTTCTTTGATCGCGTTACGGGCGTGGACGGCGTAATCGCGGACCTTTGAGAATTGAAAACCGGCGTCCGAGTCAGCGTATTTCAGATCGGGCAGATAGATATCGACGATTCCGTCCAATAACCGCAGAACCTCGACCGAATCGTATGCGTTCGTGTTGTAAACGATCGGCAATCGCAGGCCTTGCCGGGCTGCGATCAAGATCGCACGGGCCATCTGCGGGGCAAAGTGCGTAGGCGAAACAAACCCGATGTTGTGGCAGCCGCGGTCCTGCAGCTCGAGCATCATCTCTGCCAGCCGTTCATGCGTGACCTCGTTCTTTTTCTGCGTTTTCCAGGTTTGCGAGATCTGATAATTCTGGCAATAAACGCAGCGAAGATTACAGTTGCCGAAAAAGATATTCCCGGCGCCGTTCGTGCCTGATAAACAAGGCTCTTCGCCAAAATGTGCCGTATAAGACGAAACGATAGGCAGCCGGCCGGAATAACACGCGGCTATCTCGTCATTCAACCTGTCATTGCCGCAATCTTTCGGGCAGACGGTGCATGAGCGCAGAAGTTCTTCGAGCGCCAGAACGCGCTCCTCAAGTTTAGTCTCCGCCAAGAGTTTTAGATACTTTGGTTCCATCCTTGCCTTTGAGCCGGCCATGAGTATCGTACTTGTTTGCGATGTCGGTAGGCGACAATCGGCGGGCCAGCTCCCATGTAAAGTCCATTTCGGCTTTTATCGTCGCCGTTGCCATCCATGTTTCCTTTAACATGAGCATGCTTCCGTATAGCAGGAATAAAATTCCGATGACGCCGATCGGTACCGGCAGCCATCGGTAAATGTTGAACAATCCGGCGATAGCAATGGTCACGCTTGTCAGAATAAACATCCCAAGCCCGTAATAAAACGTCGCCATCGCCCGCTGCAGCAGGCGCGAGCGGCTCGTGACCTTGTCCAACAGATCGACTATCACCTCGACCCGCTTTTCATACAACGGGACCTCTGACTTGTCTTCGACATAGATCATCTCGCCAAGGCGGCGCTCAAGATCGCGGGCGCGGTCAACCACGCGGCCAAGCCGTGTCGAGGTAGAGAGCACCAGTGAACCTGTTGCCGAAATAAGCAGTGTCGGCGTGACCATAGCCGTCAGAAACTCAATGGTGCTGCCAAAATTGTCCTTGATATTTACGATCTCGCTCGCAAGCATAATTCATAGATTCTAAGCTATAATTGGCTCCGAATGCACATCATGATCCCTGAAGAGAATGGCCGCGGGTCGGTTGTCCGGCTGCGTCACGAAAGCGAGGTTTTGAAGGGCAACCCGCTTGGCGACCCCAGTGTACGCGACCTGTTCGCTTATCTTCCACCTGGTTATTCAGCTACGGACAAAAGGTTCCCGGCCGTCTATTGCCTGACCGGCTTTACCGGGCGGGGCAAAATGCTCCTCAACGACAATGCGTTTACGCCAAATCTGGCCGAGCGGATGGACAAGCTGATCGCCGCCGGAACGATCCAGCCAATGATCGCGGTGATGCCGAACTGTTTTACCTGGTTCGGCGGCTCGCAATACATAAACTCGACCGCCACCGGCCGCTATGAAGATTATCTTTCGCAGGAGATCGTCGCCGCAGTCGATGCCAATTTCCGGACGATCGCAGACCGGAATGCCCGTGCCGTTATGGGCAAATCGTCTGGCGGTTATGGCTCGCTGATAATGGGAATGCGGCATTCCGATGTATTCGGGCTCGTGTGTTCGACCGCCGGCGACGCCTATTTTGAATATTGCTATCCAAACGATTTTGCTAAAGCGTTTCGCCTTATCAAAGGCGACCCGATCGGGTTTATGCGAAGGTTTTGGTCAACCGAAAAGCAAGGCCGTGATGACCATGCGGCGCTCAACACCATCGGCATGGCCGCGTGCTATTCACCCGACGGCGAGTCTTTCGATATGCCATTCGATCTTGAGACCGGCGAGATGCGAGAGGAGGTTTGGGCCCGATGGATCGAGCACGATCCGGTCAGGTTAGTTGAAAAACATGCCGAGGAACTAAAAAGCCTAAAGCTGCTCTACGTTGACGCCGGAACCCGCGACGAATTTGCCCTTGATGTCGGTGCCAGGATCTTGTCGCGCAAGCTCGCCGAGAACGCCATCGGCCACATTCACGAAGACTTTGACGACGGCCATTTTCACATCTCGTACCGATACGACCGCGCTCTCGAATTGATCTCTGAGCGGATAATTTAACTTAACGCAGAGACGCAGAGACGCAGAGCCAAAGAGTAGGGAAAAGCAGCTGAAGAGCGCAAAGGGAAATGTCTATTACGTCAATTCGCCTCCACCCTCTCCGCGTCTCTCTGCGTCTCTGCGTTGAACTCCTGTGCGCGTTCGATCTCGCGGCCCATGCGGCCGGTGATCATGCACCACATCATCTTGTAATCGGATATGAACGACCAGAGAGGATATTTGAACGTGGCGGGGCGATTCTTTTCAATGACAAAGTGAGCGAACCACGCAAATGCATAACCGACAGCCAATGAGAGCGGAAAGTAATACCACATCCCCCGCCAAACAAGCCAAGCCAACAGCACCAGGCCCAGCGAGGTGCCGATAAAATGCAATATCCGCGTCATCGGCCTGCTGTGTTCCCGAACGTAGAAAAGCCAAAACTCGCCGTAGTTGGTCATCATCGGTTCGTCCGCCTCTGGTCCGCGACGATCGCGCTTACGATAAAGCAAAGTACAGGCACGACACCGCCCGCCGAAAAAGCCGCGATTGACAAAACGGCCGACCACGCCGCATTCCGTCCACGCTTATCGATCAAATAATACACAGTAGATCCGCTCAGAGCTATCACTAATAAAGCCGACCGAACCGCGAGCCCCAGATATGATTTGCTGCTATCCGGACCCAAAGTGCGACCTTTCCAGAAAACGGGCAGCTTTCCCTCAGCCAGCAAATATATCAAAGGGCGGATCGTCCACAGAAATGAACTTCGTTATCTATGCGGCGATCATACGAGATAACCGCGGAACTTTGATCTATTTACACTGTATTTGGGGAAAAGAGAATTCAGATCGGAAACCGCAAGATGCTTCGCGGCAGCCTCGGCAAATACGTCGCGGAAATCGGTCGTTACTGCCAGGTCGCGGCCTTCGTTGAGCTGGTCGTTACGGAGGCCTTTCCAGTCTCCGTAAACCGTGCCGCCCTTTACGGTGTTGCCGAGCACAATCATCGCGTTACCGTGTCCGTGGTCGGTGCCTCGTGAACCGTTTTCACGGGCCGTACGGCCGAATTCGGACATTGTGAGCACAAGAACTTCGTCCATTCGTTTGCCAAGGTCGGTCGCAAACGCCGTGATCGCCTGGCTGAATGTCCGCAAAAAGTTGGCAAGCTGCCCGCGTGAGCCGCCCTGGCCCGTATGCGTGTCCCAGCGGATGTCGTTGCCAGTGTCGGTAAACGCTACTTCCAAACCGACGCCTGCTTTTATCAACTGGGCTATCTGCCGCATCGACCGTCCGAACTGCGTGTTTGGGTAAACGGCCCCGTTCTCCGCACTGTATTGGCCGGGATCGGCCTGCTTCAAAAAATTGACCGCCTCAAATGTTTCTTTGCCCGTTTCGCCTAAGCTATCCTTTGCATTCTGCTGATAAATGCCTTCAAAACCGCCCTTCATTTCCTGTGAATAGATGCCGGCCTTGACCGTAAAATCAGCAAGGTTCGTCATCGC
>JADLDC010000241.1 GCA_020846885.1 Acidobacteriota bacterium
ATTTTCGCGACGATGACGAAGGCTATGCGGTCGGCGAAGCGGGAACGATCCTGCGGACCGAGAACGGCGGCAATACATGGGAGAAGGTACAATCACCTATCTTGACCTCGTTCATGCGCGTTGATTTTGCCGATGACAAGAACGGTTTGATCGCCGGCCACGGCGGTACTATCCTCCGATCGTCCGACAAGGGCCGGACATGGAACCGTGTTGACAGCAATACAAAAAAGAGCCTTTACGGCCTTTTTGTCGAAAAGAAATATGCCTGGGCCGTCGGCGCCGATGGGCTTCTTCTCGAATATTTCCGGTAGGCAACGTCCTGACCCCGAATCCGTGAAATTCAGTTTTTCGTCTGATTATCCATTTTCCGCAATTTAACTCCTACTAAAACTGTGCTACTGTTCATCATCAACTCTTGTTGAAAATACCCATTTCATCAGAGTTCGTTATTACCTGATATCGAAAGTAATTGACGTTTAGAGAACGGGCAGAATACTCGTTGGGCTGAACCGTTAATGTCGCGGCCATTCTGGTATGCGAGTTGCATTATGAAAAGGAACCTCATGGTTTCGTTATTCTCCAGAACAAGCCAAGGAATAATTTTCACGGATTTGGGGCCAACTTGCGGACAGCGTACCCTAGTCTGGCGACACAATAGATCAAGATAAAGGAGCAAGAGATGAAGATCGCAAAGTGGATCAGTCTTATACACGTAAGCCTGATGTTTGTGTTAGTGCTTTCGCTTTCCGCGTTTGGTCAACAGACGACCGGTGGTATCGAAGGCACGATCAAAGACCCGGCCGGAGCACTCGTTCCGAATGTGACCGTTACCATAACCAGCGCGAAGACGGCTGTTACAGGGACGACCACAACGGGTGTTGGTTCAGGTTTCAAGCGCACGGTCACAACGAACGCCGAAGGATTTTTCCGTGCCATTCAGGTTCCTCCAGGAACTTACGACGTAGTTACGGCGCCGACCGGCGGCTTCGGCGAAGCGAAGTACGAGAACGTGACTGTCGTTATCGGACAAAATACCCAGTTGAACATTTCTGTCAGCCCGGGCGGAAGCGCGAACACGGTCGATGTCACCGTTGCCGACGCACCTCCCGTTGATACGACAAACAGCAGCATACAGACCGCCATTAGCGCGCAGAAGATAGAACTTCTGCCAAAGGGTACTGGATTTACCAGCCTTTTGAAATCAGTTCCCGGAACGCGGCCCGAGAGCAGGACCGGCGGATTTTCGGTTGACGGTGCTTCGGGCGGCGAGAACGTTTTTGTTATCGACGGCCAGGAAGTGACGAACTACCGGACGGGGACGCTTAACGATACGTTCGATATTCCGACACAGCTTGTCCAGGAAGTACAGGTCAAATCCAGCGGATTCAATGCGGAATACGGCGGTGCGACCGGCGGTGTGGTGAGCGTAGTTACTCGTGGCGGAAGCAACGACTTCCATGGCGAGTTTGGCCTTCAGGCTGAAACTCCCCGATTCAACGGCAATCCAAGGCCGCTGCTTGGCGGGACCAGTGCGGCTTCTTCATTCTTTACCCAAAGCCCGGAATTTTTTGATCCGCCGAAATCTAAGGGAACGGATTATTTCCCGACAGCAAACCTAGGCGGCCCGATCTTCAAGGACAAATTGTGGTTCTTTGGCAGTTATTCGCCGCAGATCTTCAACACTGAGGTAAATACGCAGTACCTGACGAATCAGCCCGCCGCGACGCGGACTTTGCTGGCGACGCAGGAATACAGCCGCAAGACCACTTATGAGTACGCGTTTGGACGCCTTGATGCAAATCCTTTTAGCAACTTACGCCTGACGGGTACGTATCTCTGGAATCCGGTTGTGCAGGAAGGCAGCCTGCCGGGCAGTTCGTTCTCGAATGTAAGCTCGTCGTCTTACGTTTTTAATAATGCCGGAATCCCGGTTACTAACTTTGGCGGAAGCCTCGGCCTGCTGCCGGAAAATCAGTTCCGAAGCAAACAGGGCGGACGTCAGAATGCGAACGCCGTGACATTTTCAGGTGTTTATACTCCTCTTTCCAGCCTAGTCATCGACGGACGCTACAGCCGGGGCTTCCTCAATGAAAAATTGGGCAACTATTTTGTTCCGCAGGTTGTGAACGTAGCGTCCTGCAACCGCTCACCGGCAAACAATCCTGATCCGTTCCCGTGTTCGACCACGGCTGCAAATTCGCTGACCGTAAAGGATATTTCGATCCGTGAGACTTATGAATTTTCGGGTACGTATTTGTTCTCTGGCGGCGGACGTCATGAGTTGAAGGGCGGTTATCAGCGATACACCATCCTGAACGACGTACAGTCGGGCAACAACGCCATCGGCCAACTTCGGTTCTTTGTGGGAACACCAATTTCGAGTACTCAGCCGGGTGTCACCGACACGCCGGGAGCGATAGGTTCTGCCTCATTCCGCCGGACCGGGACGAACGGTACGGGAAGCAACCTCAGCCAGGGAATATTTATCCAGGATAAATGGCAGCCGTTCACGCGGCTTACCCTAAACTTGGGCGTCCGGTTTGAGAAAGAGAACCTTCCGACGTTTAACGGTATTCCCAGCGGCGTTGACTTTGGCTGGGGCGACAAGATCGCTCCGCGGCTTGGGTTTGCTTATGATCCATTCGGCGATGGCAAGACCAAGATCTTCGGAAGCTACGGCAAGTTTTACGATCGTGTGAAGTTTGCCCTTCCGCGCGGACTGTTCGGTGGTGATATTTTCCTTGAAGATTATTTTGAGATCTTTCCGGGTGAGAGTGCGTCAAACTTCGACATTAATGTTGTTCTTGGCGGATTTTCGGGTCCAAGTGCGTGCCCGTCGTCAGGCTTTATCGCTTCCGGCGCTCGCAGCCGATGCCAGCGGAACCTTCGCGTCAACGCGAATGAGCCGGGTGCATCGCCTTATGAGAACGGCGCCGTTGATCCGAACCTGAAGCCGTTCCAACAAACTGAGTTGACATTCGGTGTCGAACGCCAGCTTGGCAAGAATTATGTGTTCCGTTCACGCTACACGTACAAGAATGTTGACGAAGCGGTCGAAGATGCCGGCATTGTCAATTCAGCGGGCAGCGAAGCGTACATCATCGGCAATCCGGGAAGCGGCCTGCATCTTCAAACGCTGCAGGACCTCGGCTACGAAAGGTCGACCCGCCCGAAGCGCCGCTACGACGGTTTGGAGTTCGTACTTGAAAAACGCCTCTCGCAGCACTGGTACTTCAACGCGAACTATACGTTTAGCCGGCTGCACGGTAATTACACTGGCCTTGCGAGCTCGGACGAGCCGCATTTGGTGGATGGACGCCTTTCACCGGGCGTAAGCCGCGCGTTCGACCTTCCGTTCATCGGATTTACCGCTGAGGGCAAGCCGGACAACGGCCCGCTGCCGACCGATCGTCCGCACGTCTTCAATATCTATGGAGCGTACATCTTTGACTGGATGGGAAGTGATGTGAATTCGACCGAGTTCGCGTTCTTCCAAACGGTCAGCTCTGGAACACCGATGACGACGTCGATCTATGGCCAATCAAGCGTTACGCCGCAGGTCTTCTATCACCGCGGCGATCTTGGCAGAAGCCCGACGTTCAGCCAGACTGACCTGAACATTACTCATCGCTTCAAGTTTGGAGCGGACGGCCGGTACAAGGTCGCTCTGGATCTGAACCTGCTTAACCTGTGGGATCAGGACACCGTAACCGGTGTTTATCCTACGATGAATACGACCACTGGCAGGCCGAATGATGCCGCGATGTTCCCTGCGGCTACCGCCGGTGAACGTGCCCGTTTGTACGCGAATGCTTACACATCGGGCGCCCTTCTGCAGCCTATTCTTGATCGTCTCAATGCCGATCCTACAAATCGGCTTGATCAACGCTACGGTATGCCGCAGCTTTATCAATCGCCGCGTGTTGTACGGTTCGGGTTCAGGTTCCTATTCTAACAGGACGCGAGTTCCGGATGTGGCCCGCCCGCTTGCGGGGCGGGCCTTTTTCTATGAAATGTAAAAATTCGATCCGGGCGGGCAACTGATGCCTATCGGCCAGCATCACTTCATTTGAGTGAGAAAGCCGAATTGCCGATAGTTTTTGCAAGTTGCTGCGGTGGGTTGTCTTTCTAATTCCTCCTGTTTCTACCTTTGCTCGCTGAGAACCAGACTCAGCGAGCTTTTTTGCTTTTTGGAGGCTGGCGTTGCCTTTAGGGCGGCGGCGTAAAGTTCGGCGGCCTTTGGCAGGGCCTTTATCGCCTGATCTATTTGCGGGTCGGACTCGATACGCGCACGGCTGGCCGCCTCGGTGCCAAACGCGCCCAGGGCGATGTAGTATCCGAGCATTTGGCGAACGAAGGCTCTTTCGCCTTTTATACTTTCCAAATAGAAACGCTGATCTTTGTAGCGGTGAAGAAATTCCTCAAATTGCCCGCTCACTTGCTCGTCCACGATCGGTTGGCCAAAGATGGCCCGCTGCCGCAAGCGTTCAATAGTGAACGCCTGGCCAAGGACCGGATCCTTCTCAAACCGTCCGGCTGTGAGCTCCCGGGAAAAAAAGAAGATCGGATCAAGAAGCCGGATTCGTTCCGGCGTTAGTTCGGTATCGACAGCCGACTCGTCCGGAGCGATGCCGTCGCCGCCGTAAACAACGCGGTTCGTCGGCGTTTTCGCCGCAAACAACGGTTTGTCTATCTCTGCATTGCGGTGATTGTAATAATCGTACAGGCCGGTCGCGGCATAGTCGCGCTGGATCGAACGGCCGGTTGGCGTGTAGTAACGGGCGGCCGTAAGGGTTAATCCCGCTCCTTCGGGCAGGTTAAGCACACTCTGCACCAGGCCTTTGCCAAATGTCCTCCGGCCCAGGATCAACGCACGGTCGTTGTCCTGCAGAGCACCGGCGAGGACTTCCGAGGCTGAAGCGGTGTTTTCGTCCACCAACAGCACTAACGGCATTGATTCGTATTGCGGCCGCGCGGCTTTCCAAATGCGGACGTCATCCGAATAGCGTCCCCGCTGCGACACAATGGTCGCGCCCGACGGCAAGAATTTCTCCGCTACTTTCACTGCCTGATCAAGAATGCCGCCGCCGTTGCCGCGAAGGTCAAGTACGAGCGACGTCATCCCGCGGCGTTTCAGATCGTTGACGGCTGACTCGAACTCGCCGAACGTAGCGTTGCTGAACCCTGCGGTAAGATCGATATATCCGGTCTTTCCACGCACGAGGAAGCCCTTGGGAACCGCAGGTTCGTGGACGCGGTCGCGCCGCATCTCGATAGTTTGAACCCCAAGGCTCGCGGCCCGTTCCACGGTCAGCCGAACGGTCGTTCCGCGTGTGCCGCGGACCAGATCGCGAACGATGTCCGGCGATGCTCCGGCCACGGCGCGTCCATTGACCGCAATGATCCGGTCGCCAAAGCGCAGCCCGGCTTTTGCCGCTGGCGAGCCTGGAAAGGTTGAAATTACGTAGGTATCAATAGCGCCGTTATTTTCAAATCCGGCTATCGACGAACCCGTGCCGGAATATTCGCTTTCATGCTCGCCCAGCAGCTCTTGAAACTCGGCCTGGTTGTAAAAGCGTGAATGCGGATCAAGCGCGTGAAGCATTGTCGAGATCGCCGAACCGGTCAAGGCCTCAAGGTTCAGAGCTTTCCGCGATACGTAGTTTGACTCGATGATCTGCAGTGCCTCTTCCAGATCGGCCGAGATCGCCGCGGGCCTTATCCCGCTTTCGATCGTACGGTTTCCTTTTCCTGAGGCCGAGAACGAACTTCCGGGTGATAAGGCGAACGGGTCGTTCGCAGGGGCAAGTTGAGTGGACTGCGGGCCCTGGCCCCAAAATGCCTGTGCCGCCACCGAGCATATCAGGACTACGACACAAAAACTCTTCTTGAGCGTCATAATATCTCCGCCGCTCCGGAAAAACAGCTCCCGCCGATCCGGTCATCACGTCGATGCGAACTCCAGCCGGTATTCAGAAATGCTTGGGGTCTGTAAATGACGAATGGCAGTCAGGTTCCAGAGGCGGGTCAGGTTCGAACTTCAGCCGCGCCATGGTTGAAAATCCGCAAAAATTGCGTAAAAATCTCAAAATGACCGAATCCGATGGCTACGATCTGCCGGAACGCCTGAAACGGCTTGTCGAGACGATAGACATTGCCAACATATTCACCGAACCGCTTACCCGGTCGCTTGCAACCCTTCTCGAGATATCGGCGGCGGAGATGAATTCGGATGAAGCATCGGTCCTTATACGGGATGGCGACGAGGGCGATCTGCGGTTTCTTTCCGCAATAGGCAAGGTTGCAGAACAGCTCATCAACATAAAAGTGCCCGCCGGAAAAGGGATCGCGGGTTTCGTGATGTCATCGGGTCAGCCGATGGCAGTGGCCGATGTCGGTGAAGAGACGTCGTTCTATTCTGAGGTGGACCGCACGACCGGGTATTCGACACAGATGATCCTGGCAACGCCGCTTAGTCACAATGGCGAGGTCATAGGCGTTCTGGAATACATCAACCGCCGGGGCGATCCGCCGTTTGAACCCTTTACCCCGGCTGAAATGGACCGGGCCGCCGCGTTCGCGATGCCCATCGCATCGCTTGTCAACGCCTATGAGTCGGCAAAATTGTTTCGCGATCTTGGCGAAAAGATACTGGCGGATGATTCCGCCGGCGACCTTGGGCCGGTGAGGGAATGGCTCGGCGAACTCCGGGATTCGGCCGAACACCGCGAGATGATGGACCTGGCCATGCTGATTCGCGAAGTTGCCGGCCGCGGCGAGGCCGAACGCATTCTCTGCAAGGAAATGCTTGAATCGATAGTCCGATATTCAGACAGCAAGAGCGAGATCAGCTTTTTGACCTTATAGCGAGAACACGGTCATCAACCTCACACGGAGTTCGAACGATCGCGATCGTACCTGGCGGTAAATCAAAGTTTCTCTATGGCGACGGTTCCAGAAACTGACATCGGCATGTTTGAGCGGGGCACACGGTACCTGCAGCTTGCGGACGATTGGCGTTCGGCAACGGGACGAGGCGTAAGTATAGCCATCGTTGATAGCGGGATCGATGCTGAACATCCCGACCTTGCCGGAAAGGTCGCCGCCTCGGTCGAAGCAAGGGTCGAGAACAAGCGAGTCGTTTTTGATCCCTCGAATAGCGGAGATTCGGCCGGGCACGGTACTGCGTGTGCCGGGATAATCGCAAAGATCTCGCCGGATGCTCAGTTGTTCAGCGTAAAGGTTCTCGGGGCGGCCGGGCTTGGTGACGGACAGGCGTTTCTTGCCGGGCTTGAATACTGCATAAAGGAACGCTACCGCGTTATAAACCTGAGTCTCGGAACGACAAAACCTCAGTTCTTTTCTCCGCTTCACGACCTTCTCGACCGGGCGTATCAGGCCGGATGCATTGTCGTTGCGGCCGCAAATAACCTTCCTCATCCCAGCTTTCCGTCGGTATTTTCATCTTCATTGATATCGGTCATCAAAAGCGGCGAGACGGACCCGCTGAACTTTGGGTTCCATTTTGGCGAGGTGATCGAGCTAACCGCTCCAGGCGTGAACGTACGAACGCCCTGGCTTGATAAAGGCTACAGGACCCTTACGGGGAACAGTTTTGCGTGTCCCCACATCGTCGGGATCATCGCCCGCCTGATGGAAAAACACCCTGAGATGACACCGTTCCAGGTAAAATCGGCGCTTTACGCGATCGCGCGTGACAACCAATATCGAAATGCCTGAACTTTGCATTCGGATCGCGTAACTCTCCGGCTTGCTGTCGGTAATATAAAGTAACCGTCGGCCGCGCGGTGGGCCGATTTTGCATTTTTGTTGTCAAAATGTTTTGATTAAATGTAATAAAATAAAGGTCGTTCAAGCCGCTCCCTCGATGCCGAATATGTCGGAAACTTTTAACCTTTCGCCGCTCAAGATCGAGCAATACACACTTGGAAACGGGCTAAGGATCGTGCTTAACCCGGATGATGCTGTGCCCGTCGTTGCACTTGCTGTTTACTACGACGTCGGTTCCCGCAATGAACGCGAAGGCCGTACCGGTTTTGCTCATCTGTTCGAGCACATGATGTTTCAGGGATCCGAGAATGTAAAAAAAGCGGAGCATTTCCAATACATCATGAAGGCCGGCGGAACAATGAACGGTACCACGTCGAGCGAAAGGACCAATTATTACGAAACGCTGCCGGCGAGCGAGCTGCCGTTGGGCCTTTGGCTTGAATCGGACCGCATGCGTTCGCTGGCGGTCACGCAGGAAAATCTGGACAATCAGCGCGAGGCCGTTAAGGAAGAAAAGCGGCTGCGGTACGACAATCAACCGTACGGGCAGATATTTGATCTGATCGCCGAGATGATCTACAAGAATTTCTCGAACGCTCATTCAACGATCGGGTCGATGGAAGATCTTGATGACGCTACCGTCGAAGATGTTCAGGAGTTCTTTCGGATCTATTACGCACCGAACAATGCGGTGCTGACGCTGTCAGGAGCTTTTGATACGGAGACGGCGAAAAACCTGATCGAGACCTTTTTTGGCGATATTCCGTCCCAGCCGCTGCCGCCGGCAATAAACGTCGAAGAACCAACCGAGGTGGCGGCAAACTATAAGGAATGGGAGGACAAGCTCGCACCGTTCCCGGCGTTTCTTATCGGCTGGAAGATACCACAGCGGCGTTCGGCGGAATACAACGCCCTGTATTTGGCGGGCAAGCTCCTTTACGACGGCGAAAGCTCGCGGCTTTATCAAAAATTGGTCAAGGGTGAAGAAAGCATTATTCAACTTTTCGGCTTTACGGACGAACGCCGCGGGCCATCGAGCATTTACATTGGAGCGATACCGAAACCTGAAAAGGACCTTAGCAAGATCCGCGATGTGATCATGACCGAGATCGCGAAAATCGCGAAAGACGGCCCGACCGCGGACGAGATGCAGAAGCTTCATAATCAATTGATCAACGATATGGTCCGGCTGCGGCAATCATCGCAGGCACGGGCGCAGGCGATCGCGGAATTTTCGTTGTATGATGGCGAACCCGGGCTGATCAATACTGAACTCGAAACTCTCATGGCGATCACGCCGGAACAGATCCGAGCGGCCGCCGCGGAGTATCTTCATTCAGATAATCGTTCTCTATTAGACATTGTGCCTGCCGGGAAGGGATAGTCCAGACCGGCACGCTACAAGGCCGTCCGCACGCGCCGACAGCCTGTTGTATTTGATCAAATATGCCACAAGCCGCACTGAAAACGCCTCCCAAACCGCTCGCGCCTGTTCCGTTCAACGTTCCTCAGGCAAAACGGACGACGCTTGAGAACGGGCTTCGCGTCGTGATCATCGAAGACGCACGCGTTCCGCTGGTCAGCTTTCGGCTGGCATTTCTGAGCGGGGACGCAGACGATCCGGCCGGATCCGTCGGGCAGACGTCCGCACTTGCCGCGATGCTGACCGAAGGTACGCAGAACTATTCAAGCCGCGCCCTCGCGGAAAAGATTGAACGCCTCGGGGCGGGCCTTTCCGCCAGTGCATCCGACGATTTTACGATCGTCTCGGCCACGGCGCTTGCTCTCTACACTTCCGAGATACTCCAATTGATCGCGGAGATCGTTTTCAAACCGACGTTCCCCGAAAATGAACTTGATCTTTATCGGCGGAATACAGTGGAGCACCTGAAATTCCAACGCTCACAGGCGAATTTTCTTGCGGGCGAACAAACGGCCCGCATTCTGTACGGGAGTCATCCATATTCGCGGGTCTCGCCGACCGCTGCCGAGGTTGAAAGGATAACATCAGAAGATCTGGCATCGCTGCACCGAAGCCGGTTCGTTGCCAATAACGCCGTGCTGATCGTTGTCGGCGACGTTGAGCACGATCTGTTTCTCAATGATATTCGAGAACACTTCGGCGAGTGGCGGCAGGGCCCGGTGGAGCAGAGGCGGTCTGACCGGCCGAAGGCGTTGGCCGCGAGGAAACTTACGATAGTTGACCGGCCCGGCTCGGCGCAATCGAACATTGTCCTCGCAAATCTTGCGATCCGCCGAAATGACCCGGACTATTTTCCACTGCTGGTGATGAATCAGGTGTTAGGGGCCGGAGCTTCGTCACGGGTCTTTATGAATCTGCGTGAAGAGAAGGGTTACACCTATGGGGCCTATACACGGATCGACGCACGCAAAGATTCGGGCGATATTGAAGCTACTGCCGAAGTTCGCACGGCCGTAACCGGCGATTCTCTCAAAGAGTTTTTCTACGAGCTTGAGCGTATTCGTAATGAAAAGGTTTCGCCTGAAGAACTGGCCGACGCAAAGAACTTTCTCACCGGCGTTTTCCCGATCAGGGCCGAAACGCAGGAAGGGCTGACGAACCTGATACTTTCACAGGAACTCCACGGACTGCCTGCAGACTATCTGAACACTTATCGGGACAAGGTCAATGCGGTCAATGCGGCCGACGTAGCTCGGGCCGCGTCGAAGTACATCAGCCCGGGCCAAATGTCCATAGTCATTGTGGGCGATGCCGGAGAGATCCTTGAACAAGCCCGCGATCATGCCGATGACGTCGAGCTATTTGACACGGAAGGAAACCAAATAGACCTGGCCGAGTATGAGGCACGTTTGACCGGCGAGGCCGCAAGTTTCAGCGGCGTTTGGAAGTTGGGCCTCGATTTTCAGGGACAAGAAGTGCCGGTGACATTGACCATTGAGCAGTCTGGAAACTCTGTTAGCGGAAAGATCGAGACGGCGTTGGGCGATGGCGAGATAACCGCCGGCTCGGTCCGCGGAGACAGCCTTTCGGCTACCGCAAATACCGAGATCCAGGGCCAAAGCGTCGAATTTGTGATAAACGGAAAACTCGAAGGCGAAGCCATATCAGGTACGATATCGGCAGCCGTGATACCTGATTCGCTTCCATTCAAAGGCAGCCGAGCCTAGCCGGCTGCAGACTTTCTATCTGTTCAATTCTTGCTCTCGTGGGCCGCGACGATCAGCCATCGCCCGCCAAGGCGTGCAAAAAAGATGGTTTCCTGGCGTATTGCGTTGCGGCCGGCCTCTGAGCTTTCACGCGCCCGAAACGTATATACCGCTGCGTCGCCATAGACGAGGATCACATCGTCCTGCCCTCGAAAGGCCGTCGCCCGTTTTGGGGCGGGAACTTGGATGTCTGAGAGAATGGAGCGGCTTCGGCTTATCTCGCCTCGGACATTCGTCGCGACAAAGTAATCCGAGATATCTATGTTTTGCATGTCGTCGAAAGAAATATCCGGCGCAGTACGCGCCGCCACGAGTTCCTGTATCAGAGCACGGATCTGCTGTTCCGCTTCAAGGTCAGTATTTGCGGGCGGCCTGGTCCGTGATTGTAACGCGGCCACGGCAGGATGGATCGTATAGAAAGGTTTGGGATCGCATTCGATCGTGTTATTGTGGCTTGCGGCAAATTTCCACTCGAGGCCTTGTTTTACCCACAGTTCCGTGCCTTGAGTCCGCGTCAAGCATTTTTGGCCGCGATATTGCCAATAGTGTTCCTTGGCTATCGTCACGATCGCCGTACGGCCGTATAGATACACCTGCGGAGCCTTGCTTTCGTAGCGAAGCGTTTCATAATCAAGCCGCTTGCCCGCACGCAGAATTATCGAATCAGCCCTTGTCATCGCCAGGAGCTGCTCACGTAGATTGAATACAGGTTTGGCCCGAATAGCGGCGTGATTTTCAAGGTAAAGCCGCTCGAATGGTATCGGGTCGCGGGCAAGGTATGCTCTGGAAATTTCCGATATTGAGTTTAGTATTTGTTCTTTGTCCGACGGGCTGTCGGCCGGCAACTGTCCAAGGGCGAACGGGCAGACCGACGCAATAAGCATCAGTGCCAGGTTCGCCTTTTTCATTTTCTTCGCCCTCCAAAGCTAACGCTACTTAGCTTTTCAATGGCCGAGATCACGCCTACCCATTAGTCCTCTGCCATACGCGGCCAAATGTAAGAACCCTCTAAATTGCCGACTCGCTATTTAAATAGACGAACAAAACAGCCTTCGGTTGCCTAAGCCATCTCAGGATAGATACGTTCGTTAGTGCCGCGTTGGGCTAAATGATAGCACGAATGCGAAGTATGAATGGCAATAAACGTATCGACAGACCGAGAAGTAGGGTTCATTCACCGAATATATGTTTTGGTGACGGATTCTTGCTTCGTGAGACTTCGTGTCCTCCGTTCGCCTGTTTCGTGGTCCTTGGGTCAAGCTTCGCCACCACGAATAGCACGAATCCGGAGGCGAAACTCTCGAACCGAAGGATCTTCCTTTGGACCCGAAAGCACTCTGCACAAACCCGTGGCCGACAGCCTGCCTTGTTCTATGGAGGGAGTTTTGAGCTGCGAGATTTGCTGCCGGACGCTTTTTAACGGGAAGCGGGTTATCCGAAAGCGGGGAGCTCGCAACTCAAAACCTTGGGTGGAACTGTTTAGCTTGCTCGCCTTAGCGGCGGTGCCGCCGAGTGCTTTTGAATCCTAAGCAAATGGTCGATAAAAGACGAGGCCGCTTTTTTCGAAAGTTCGGATGTGTTGCAGTTCAAAAGCTGCAGACACTCTTCTTCCTGATCTACGCCGGCCTCGCGGCTGATCGCACGGATCATTCCAAGCTGCTTTGCCGTTACAAGGTCTGAAAGCCCCATCGCAACAGGTTCGGCCGGGAAGTTGGACACGTTCGTTCCCGCCG
>JADLDC010000242.1 GCA_020846885.1 Acidobacteriota bacterium
CGGCGATCGCGGTAGATAGAAGAGCAAACGGTATGGCCAGCGGCAGCGTGAGCAGGATCGTTACCGGATGAATGAACGATTCGAACTGCGCGGCCAGGATCAGGTACATAAATACGAACGAAAGCAGAAACGCGTAGAGAAATGCGCTATAGGCCTTTTGCAGTTCCTTTGACTGGCCGGTCACGCCGGTCACATATCCAGCGGGCATATTCAGGTCCCCGGCTATCTTCTGCATCTTCGCGACCGCGTCCGATTCTGATGCGTTCGGCGGAAGGCCGGCCGATACGGTAACCTGCCTTTGCCTATTAAGCCGACTGATAGATGAAGGCGCCGTACCTTCATCGATCTTGATGACGCGCGAGAGTTCGACAATGCCGGTCGCTCCGGCGGATTGTCCAGGCTTGGCGGTTTGTCCGGCTGCCGCTGCCGGACGATTCGACGAGGTGACCGTAAAGTAATTGAAATTGTTGCGGTCCCGGCGGTATGATTCCTCGGCGCGGACAACAACATCGTACTGCTCCGAATTCTCACTATACGTTGAAACGATCTGGCCTGCGGAAAGAATGTTCAGCGCCTGTGCTACATCGCCGGCACGAACGCCAAGGTCCGCTGCTTTAGTTCGGTCGATCGTCACGCGGATCTCAGGATTGCCAACCTCGATGGACGTATCAGGATCACGATAGATGGGGTCCTCCTTCATCTTCTCGACCATCGTGTTGGCATACTCGGTCAACTTTTCCATGTCGGGCCCCGCGATGTACATTGCCACGCCCGAACCGCCGCGCCCAAGGCCGATGCTTCCCGCAATAGACGAAGAAGCGGAGACAGTCACCTGATAATCCTTCGACGCATATTTCCGCGCGATCTGCCGCGTTTGATTGATAAGGTCCGACTGCGACTTTTTACGTTCAGCGACCGGGAACAGCGATACGTTTATAAAACCATTGTTCGATCCCGAACCGCGGCCAAAACCGGCTAAGATAAGCGTGTTCTTTACGCCCGGCACCTCGGCCCTTATGTCACGGGCGATGCGGTCCAGCATCGATTGCGTCGCGGAAAGCGAAGTTCCCTGCGGCCCGCGGACGTTTACCTGAAACAGCGATTCGTCTTCATCCGGCAGGAACGCCATTCCGACAAATTTGTAAAGCGGAACGATCGAAGCAACGGTTGCAATGCAGATAAGCACCACGGCCCACCTATACCGCATCGCAAGCCGGAGCAGCCACGTATATGTCCCGTCGATCTTGCGATAGAACCAGCCGTCTTTGGAATCACTCGCATGTCCTTTTTCGGCGGCCTCGGGCAATTGGCCGTCCGCCGTCACACCTTCATCGAACCGCGCCGGAGCGTCCTTCTTCGGCCGTTTGATCCACCTGGCCGCAAGCATCGGGGTCAGCGTGAACGATACGATCAGCGACACCGCGATGGCCGCGGCAGCGGTCAGGCCGAACGAGGACATAAAGCGGCCGACAATGCCCTGCATAAACCCGACGGGAATGAATACCGCGAGCAGCGAGAGCGTTGTTGCCAATACTGCCAATCCGATCTCGCGCGTACCCTCAACCGCGGCGCGGAACGGGTCCATTCCTTTTTCTTCGACGTATCGATAGATGTTCTCGAGCACGACGATCGCGTCGTCGATCACGATGCCGACCATCAGTGTGAGGGCAAGCATCGTCATCTGGTTCAGCGAATAGCCGAACGCCGCAATGGCGGCAAAGGCCGCGATGATCGAGACCGGAATAGCGAATGCCGAAATAAGCGTTGACCGGAAGTTCCAAAGGAAAAGAAACACAACGACGGCCGCGAAGATGCCGCCGAGAATAAGGTGTTCCTCGATAGCGTGAAGTGAGTTTTCAATGAATTCCGACTGGTCGCGTATGACCGCTACCTTCATATCATCAGGCAGCGTGGGCATTATATTTGCCATGCGCTCCTTGACGTTTCTGATAACGGCGATCGTGTTGGCACCGGCCTGCTTTCGAATGCCGACCGACACCGAGGTCACGCCATCCAATGACGCGGCGGAACTCGGCTCGGCACCGGTGAGTTGGACCGACCCGATATCGCGGATCTGGATCGGAAAGCCGTTGCGGGTCGCGATGACGACATCGTTGAATTCTTCAACACTGCCAAGCTTGCTCATCGTCCGCACGCCGAGTGTGCGGCGGCCCTCAACGATATTCCCGCCCGGCATTTCCTGGTTCTGCGACCTGATCGCGGCAGTCACGTCGGTGACCGGAATGTTGTAGGCACGCAGGCGGTCCGGGTTTACACTCACGAGGACCTGAGGGTTTCTGGCTCCCCACATGAACACCTCGCCAACGCCGTCCGCCGATTCGATACGCTCCTGTATAAGATTCTCGACCTGTTCGGTCAGTTCCATGATGCCGCGTGGAGCGCTGATGGTGTACATCAGTATCGGCTGCGAATCGGGGTCAGATTTTTGGGCGACAGGCGGATCGGCGGTTTCCGGCAGGCGGAATGTTATCGTGGATAGTTTTTGCTGAACCTCCTGAAAGGCGACGTCGGGATCTTTCTCTAGGTTGAAGGTAAGAGTAACGTTCGAACTCCCGCGCGACGAGCTTGATCGCATCTCCTCAACGCCCGGCACAGTATTCAGGGCACCTTCGATCACGTCCGTGATCTCGGTCTCTACTTCTTCAGGTGCGGCCCCGGGATTGGACGTTCGCACCGATATGGTCGGCAGATCGATCTTCGGAAACCTGTCAACGCCAAGCGTGAAAAAGCTGAACCCGCCAACAACCGTAAGAAAAAGAACGATCACGGTCGCAAACACGGGGCGATGAACGCAAATTTCAGCTAACCACTGCATACTTTAAGTTCCTGGTTCCTGGTTTCTAGTTTCGAGTGACCTGTATCAGGTAATTCTTACCGACTTCTTTTTTCTTTGTGCTCTTTGTGTCTTCAACTTTGCGGTCTTTGTGTTAATGGCTTTTTTAACACAAAGACCACGAAGTTAAAGACACAAAGGGCACAAAAGTACCTGCGATCTAATTGCTACAGTCCGCTAGAACTTAGAAACTCACCTTCGCTCCTTCAAACAATTGCTCCAGATTGCTCGTCGCGACCGTTTCATCGGCTTCCAAACCAGAGAGGATCTGCTGGTGCTCACCTTCTTCCGGGCCAAGTTGGATATCCCGCATCTTCGCTATGCCGTCAACGATCACATAGGCACGATAAGACTGCGTTGCGGGGTAATAATAGATCGCGGATTTCGGGGCAAAAACGCCCGTTCCGCCGCCTTCTTTTATGATCCTGGCCGTCGCGAACATGCCTGAGCGCAATGCGTTCTCCGGATTTTCGACCGAGGCCTCAACCGTCGCGGCCCGCGACGAAGGATCGACGGACGGATTGATCGCGGTAACCGTTCCAGCAAATCGGCGGTTCGGATAGGCATCGACCTGAAGCGTAACACCACGCCCAAGAGCGACCG
>JADLDC010000243.1 GCA_020846885.1 Acidobacteriota bacterium
AATTCTTGATTAGCATTTGTGTTTTGCAAGTTTTGTTAACGAGCTCACCTACAAAAAGCCCGACGTGCATCCAAAGATCTATACAAGCCCCTGTCGAAGCCTGTCGCCCCCAAATAAGTTCGACAAAATAAAGTTTGTCGGACAGTCCAACAAACTTTAGTTTGTTGACACTAGACAAGGAAAGCCAGTCTACATCATTAAGATGAAAAATGGAACATCGAAGTTGTTCTCGTGTTCCCGCGAGCATCGTTTTTGTGCTTGGCTTGGCTATAGTTGTGCTAAAATCTTGTTATTTTCAGGTATGCGAATGCGACTTCGGTTCATGATCGGGTCTCTCCTTTTTACGCTGCTGCCGGTGATCAGTTTCGTCGGCCAGCCGCCGCCGCATAATGCGGCTGATCCGGTCACGATCCAGCAGATACGCTGGGCGCTCAACCACACTCCCGAAATTCCGGAACAGATCCAAAAGACAAACCAGGAACTTATCGCCGCGATCGCATCGCGCGGGGTCAATTTTGTCCTATCGCCCGAAGAAGAATGGGCCCTGACGCTTCGTGACGCAAGTGATGAATTGATAAAAGCGATACGGAACGCCACGCCGCCCGAAGAACGCGAAAGGCTTCTTTCGATCAGGGAACAGGAAGGGCTCTATTACACTTTTGTAAGCAACTATTCCCGAAATGATGTAACAAGCAAACGCATTGCGCTCGATGCCGGCAAAGAGTTTGTCCGCAAGTATCGCAATGATGCAAACGTCGCCGAGATCATTGCGTATTTTCAGCGGGCCGTCCCGGCGTTGGAAAGATCGATCCGTTTCATGACCCCGCGGTCACGCGGCCGTCCGAGAACAAATTGAGGCGGTCAGGCCGCTGCTTCGCTGCCGAAAAATTTGGTCATCGAGATGGATGTCCCATCGTCCGTCTGTTCGATTCGGACCTCATCCATCAGCCGTTCGATAAGCTTTAGGCCCCATCCGCGGCGTTCCGATCCCGCTTCCGCGGTTGGGGCAGCCTCTACGGGCGGTTTCCGGTCGGCCAGCCGAAGCCCGCGATTTGAGATGGTTATCGTGATCCGGTCGTCCTCAACCCGAAACTTTTGATGAATACGCCGGTCCGGGCTAAGGCTGTGCTCGGCAGCATTGATCGACGCTTCGAGCAGAGCGGTCTTTATCTGGTTGATCGCCTTAGCCGATACGTTATGCCGCCGGGCGATCTCTTCAAGAGTATGGGCCGCGATCATTTCGCTTGCCCCGTCCATCGGGACCACCACTTCATATTCATCGGCAAGGCCGGCGTCCCGTTTTCCTTGCTTAGCGGAAACTATCGACCTCAGGTATTCAACCTGCCGCCGGCTTGACGCATAGGCACCGCGGCGGCGAAGCATTTCCATTGCCTCGGGCGTAAAACCTTCGCGGGCTATCATCCATATCTTGTAATTCCCAAAGTTGCACATCAGTGCCACCATTTCGAGGCGGTCGCACCAGAATTCAGCCAGTTCGCGCGACGCTTCGAGCTTTGGATCGATCTCGGCGGCGACCCATACGACCTCGTCCTCGTCGCTGTATCTTCCCTCCTGAAACCCGAGCGCGATAGCCGAACGCTCTTTTTCGGCGATCTCACCGATCGGTTTATAAAGGTCCGCGGCGTATGCCGTGTAAACTATTTGCGGCAACTGTACGCGTTCCGCCTCACGCCCAAGGCCGGCCTCTATCTCTTCGGCCGGCAAACCCTTATATTCATCCGCATAAATGCCGTAATCCAGCAGGCCGAGAGGAACCTGCTGCAGCGAAAATGCCGCAAGAAGCTCACGCAGTCCGAGCGACGCGAGGCGGCGGTAATACGCCGCCATTATTCTCGGTGCCCGCTTTAAATAATCGGCGACGCATTCCCCAAAAAGCGCCGCCCGCTGCTCACCGGCGATCTCAAGGCGAAACCGCGACGTGACATAGTCGAAAAGGATCTGGCTGCCGTCCATCGCTTCCACGCGGCTTCCCGTAAGGCGCACAAGCTCATGAATATTCAGCAGGCTGATGATCCGTGAGAACGCCGCTTCACTCACCGCAAGATGCTTTAGCCAGCTTTCGACCGAAAGCTGCTTTGTGCCCAAAGTAACCGCAACGTCCAAAAGGCTGATTATGCTTTTCTGCAGAGCTTCGTCCGGCGCTATGCTTTCGATCAACGCGTCGTAGTATCGCCTGATCCGGCCGCCGAATATCTCCTGGGCATAGGCCTTCTCAACCTGCATGAAGCTCTCAAAATGTTCGTTCTTCTCGGCGGCCGTCTGGAACATGAATCGGATGAATTCGATATTCTCGCCGAATTGGTTCGCGACCAGGTCGCGGGTCTCATCGTTCATCCGCACTCGATACCGCTCCGCCAGGTTTTCGGCCACGAGAACAACATCGCCAAACGCAAGCGGTTCGATCAAGATGCGTTCCCGCTCGAGCATATCGAACGAATAACGCCGTCGGCCTGCGATCACATACGGTACGCCGCTTGCGGGATAGATCTGCTCGATCTCGCGAAGGATCGCGGCCGCGGCCTCGGAGTGGGCGGCCGCATGGGCGTTGTCGATCATGACAAAAACGCGGGCGCCCGATGCGGCGGCACGGATCGGCCCGCCAAGGCAGGTCTTTATCAGCGAATCGTCATCGCATTCCGGATACGCAGCCGTAAATTTACTTACCAGCCGATCGACCCAGTGCCCGTCGGCCGGCACGGCCAATTCGCCCAACTCGCAAAGGTCTGGGAACCAGTTGAGGATAGCGCCGTCGGCCCGGCGAAATGCCACAGTTTGAAGCAAAAATTGATGAAGGAAGCGCCGGGCCGTTTGCTCGGCGGTCTCGCCCGAAAAATTGAGGGCAAAGTAAAACGGAATGACCTCTGTCCGCTGTGAGAAGAGGCGGTCATACGTTTGCTTAAGAAGTTCCGTGATTCCCACGCCAGGCGGCCCGGCGACGATCGCCGACCGATCACCCGCCGCAAGCGCGATAAGTCGGTCCATTTCGGCCGCCCGGCCTACGAAATCACCAGATTCGTTCTCAGCCAAAGTTCGTCTGTACTGCCGCTCTTCCATTAGTGAACGCTGTCGTCAGTAGCTTCCCCCCAGCCGTTGAATAACTGCACATTGTTCCGTCCGCGGTTCTTTGCCGCATACAGGGCAACATCCGCTGCAGAGATCAGGTCGCGGGGGCTGTCGACCTCTTTTGAAAGGCTTGCTATGCCAACGCTGATCGTGACCTGCCGCCCGCTGAACTCGGCCTTTTCTATCTGTTTCCGAATACGTTCCGCGATCTGGCCCGCCTCTTCCGCCGCCGTCTGCGGCAGCAAGATCGCAAATTCTTCGCCGCCATAACGTGCGGCAACGTCTGCCCCGCGAAGATTCTCTTTCAGGATATCGCCGACCGTGCGCAAGGCAGCGTCACCCGCTAAATGCCCAAATCTATCGTTATAGGATTTGAACTCATCGACATCCAGCATCATCAGCGAAAGCGAAAATCGGTGCCGCTTTGAGCGTACGATCTCTTCCGCGATGCGTTCCTCAAGGTAACGACGGTTCAGCAATCCGGTCAGCGGATCAGTAACCGATAGCTGCTCATATTCGCCCGCCTTTTCCCGAAGAGAGTTCCGGTCTATCGCAACGGCTATCTGCGGGGCTATCGCTTCGATCAATTCCAGATCGGACCTGTCGAATGCATCTCCGCCCACTTTATCCGTGAAATTCAGCACACCGATCTTTCTATCATCAATTATGATCGGGTAACTGATGAACGAAGATGTTTTGTAGCTCCATTCCGCCGGGGCCCGGTCGATGCCAACGCCGGTCAGGTCGGTCACGACGACCGGTGTCCCGATCTCAAGTATCCTTGTCGCAACGCGGACGCCGATGCCTGAGACCGCCTGCAGATCGGCCCTTGATCCGATCGAGGCCTTTGCGTGCAGCGTATTCGATTTTTCATTTCGGACCAGGATCGAGGCACGCTCGGCCCCTATCATCTCGGCCGAAACCTGTGCTATCCGCGTCCAGAAATCTTCTGAATCGATCCGCCGCAGCTCGTCATTGAATCTGGTCACCGCCCGTGAAAGCCAATCCCGCCTGGCAACCTCATCACGCAGCCTTAAGATCTCAAGCTGCGACGCCAGCGTTTGCGCAAATCGGGAAATGTGATGCTTCTCTTCATCGTCAGTGATATGGGAATTAATGCCGATCGCTCCGTGCACCTCGCCGCCAACGAGTACCGGAAAGACCGAGAGTATCCTATCGCCTTTCTCGCCTTCCCTTCGGCGTTCGCGGAATTCGACCGGAACTTCGCGTTCAGCCGCATCCAAAAGCCGTTTGTTCGCGGCCTCGACTCCGATCTTTATCGACTTTCCGGCCAGTTCGCCGATGCCGACAAGCATTTCAAGCCGGTCGCCCCTTCGTTCAAGCCATATCAGCGAATCCAGTGCATACCGATCCTTTAGATAGGAAAGCACCTTGGATCCCGCCTCGCGGTACTCCATCTTCATCAGCGAGCCGAACAACGAGCGCCACTCGGCCGCGGCTTTGCGGTCCTGCTGCACCTCATAGGAAACAGCGGCCTCAAGTTCGCCGGCGGCTTTTTCGGTCTCTTCGCGAAATTTGCTGATCAGCTCATCTATCCGTTCCTGCTCAAGCTCCGAAGACGCGTCGGGTTGTGGAGGCGTTTGCGGGGGCGCCACTGTAAGCCGGTCGAGTTCGAGAATGTCATTTCGTCCGGGGTCAGAGAATTTTTCCAGCTTCGCGGCGGCACGCTCGATCGACTGGGCCGAGCCCGCAATGAGCACGTTCTCAAAGAAATCGGTCGGCGGAAACTGGCGCCAATCGCCGCTGATCGCCCGTTCGGTCGCCTCCCTGTACTTCTCCGCCTTTACGAATGACCTGCCGACGATCGCCGCAAACTGCTGACGGCCTTCCCAAACGGGTACGGCCCGGCACGACAACCCCGCGTAGCATTCATAATCGACCGGCTTTCCAGATTCACTGGCCCATCTGTACGCCTGCCCGCAGAACTTGTCGCATTCGGGCGCGAATTCTTTTGAGCCGTATAGATTCCGGCACATTGAATTGTTGTTCGATTCCGATGGCGTGTTTCCCTCCGCATCGACAATGATCACCGCCACGCCGTTTTCCTCGGCGAGCCGGTCGAGAAACTTTTCCTTCTTTGGGGGTGAAGTCATTCCGGGTACACAAACAAAAGCCTGACCGCGAAAAACTCGCGATCGAAAGCTCGAAATGCGGTTTTTGCTTACTTGCTAAATAGGATGAATCTTTGTCCGATTTCAACAAATATTGTTGAAAAACACTTCGCCCGCATACGCTGATTATTGCACAGTTCCACTTCGCGTACAGTAGCCAAGTATACAAACGGCATTCCCGTATCATTTTAGTGCGTTCAAATCCCCCTGAAGGATCCGCCCGCAGCTCCTGAACCCGATAAACACGTGCTTTTGCCGAGTGGCACGTCGGTTGTATGAATAGAGCTGAGATCCAGGTATTGCAGCAACCGGAAACGGGAGGAAAGTTTATGATCAACGATTACGAAGCAACAAAGCCTATGACACAGGACGCGACATATGAAAGTACCGCGAGCCTATCCAACGATGACGTCATCTCGACACTCAACGGCCTGATCCAAACCGCGAAAGACGGCGAGGAAGGATACAAGGCAGCGGCCGATGCGATAGAAAGGTCGGATCTGAAGGCGCTGTTCTACGAATTTGCACAGCAGCGGTCAAGGTTCGCTGGCGAACTGCAGTCGCTGGTCCACGCATTGGGCGGCGACCCGGAAAGCACAGGCTCGCTTTCGGGTTCGGTGCACCGCGGCTGGATGGACCTTAAGGCCGCCGTCACCGGCAAGAATGAACAAAGCATTTTGAACGATTGCGAACGCGGCGAAGACGCGGCCAAGGATGCGTACAGCGATGCGCTGCAGGAAGGCCTGCCCGCAAACATAATGGAAACGGTACAGGAACAATACACCGCCATCTTATCCGCGCATGACCGGGTCAAGGCCCTGCGTGATTCTGCCGGCGGAAGGTCGAGTTCGGCGCGGACAAGCTGATTTATCACTTCATTGGCTTAGCTTGTCAGCGTTCGATGAGGCCGCCGCAACACAGGCGGCCTCTTTGAGCGGCTTGCTCATGCCTTATGCACTGATCGCTCCCAGCCCGTCGGCGGCATTCTTCTCTATATCCGGATTCGCCGGATCGATACGGATACACGCGGCCTTATGCCGCGGTTTTATCTCGGCCAATTTCGGGACCGTATGCCGGCAGGCGTCAATGGCGTAGGCGCAGCGGGTATGAAAATGGCAGCCTGACGGCGGATCGATCGGTGAAGGAAGATCGCCCTTTAGGACAATGCGTTTTCGTTTAGCCTCGGCTTCAGGGTCCGAAAGCGGGACGGCCGAGATAAGGGCCCTTGTATAGGGCATCAACGGCGCGGAATAAACCTCGCGGGCTGAGCCTGTCTCAACGATCCTTCCCAGATACATCACGGCGACGCGGTCCGCCAAGTGGCGAACGGCCCGAAGATCGTGTGAGATAAAAAGGTATGTCAGGTTATTTTCGTCCTGCAGCCGTTTGAGCAGATTTATTATCTGCGCCTGAATAGATACATCGAGGGCCGAGATCGGCTCATCGGCAACGATGAATTCCGGCTCAACGGCCAGCGCCCTGGCGATCCCGATACGCTGACGCTGGCCGCCCGAGAACTCGCCCGGATATCGCTCCAAATGTCCGGGCGCGAGCCCGACGGCCTCCAAAAGCTCATTAACGCGGGCGGATACTCCTGCCCGGCCGGTAAGGCCGAACGACCTGAGCGGTTCCTCAATGATCTGCCTGACCGTCATTCGCGGATTCAGCGAGCCAAACGGGTCCTGAAATATCATCTGCAGCCCTTTACGTTCCGCCCGCATTGCGCCTCCATGCAAATGTGTCAGGTCGCGCCCGCGAAATAAGATCTTTCCGCTCGTTGGCTCGGTGAGCCGGAGTACGGCCTTTCCAAGAGTTGACTTGCCGCAGCCCGATTCGCCGACCAGGCCTACTGTTTCGCCATGGGCAATGTCCAGCGAAACCCCATCAACGGCCTTGATCGTATGGGGCCGCCCCATCAGCCTTCTACCGGCCGCAAATTGGACGGTCAGATCTTGTATGGATATCAATGGCGGCTGAACTGAGGTCATAGGTTACGTCCGGCTGCCGCGCCATTGCCGGCGTAAACATCGGAAGCAAAATGGCAAAGCGCGTGATGCTCCGGCGCGACCTGAACAAAGGGCGGCGCCTCGCTCCGGCAGACCGTCTCGGCGCGGCCGCAGCGAGGCGCGAATGGACAGCCGGGCGGCAAATTGGCGGAATCCGGCGGCAAACCGGGGATCTGATAGAGCGGCCCTTCGGACCCGCTGGCCGCGTCAGGCATGCTCTTGAGAAGCCCGACCGTGTACGGATTTGCCGGCCGAGCGAATAGCTCGCGGGCCGAAGCAAGTTCAAAAATACGGCCCGCATACATCACCGCAACCTGATCGGCCATTCCCGCCACGACCCCGAGATCATGTGTTACCAGAATAACGCTCATTCCCGACCGGGTTTTGAATTCCCGTATCAGATCAAGTATCTGCGCCTGGATCGTAACATCAAGCGCCGTGGTCGGCTCATCCGCGATCAAAAGCTCCGGCCCGCAGCTTAACGCCATGGCGATCATTACACGCTGACGCATGCCGCCCGAAAACTCGTGGGGATGATCGTCGATGCGGCGTTCCGCATCAGGAATGCCGACGGCCCGGAGCATATCGACGGCATGTTTGCGCGCCTCGGCCCTGCTGTGTCCAAGATGCAGGCGCGTTATCTCGGTCAACTGTGTAGAAACTTTCAAATAAGGATTCAGCGATGCCGTCGGGTCCTGAAAGATCATCGCCATCCGCCGGCCGCGGACCTTTCGCATTTCTCCGGCCGTCAGCGAAAGGATGTCCGTTCCGTCAAACGTGATGCTGCCGCCTTCGATCCGTCCTGGTTCGGGCATCAGCCGCATCAGTGAAAGGCTTGCCGCCGATTTTCCCGATCCCGATTCGCCTACGATCCCAAGCGTTTTGCCGCGTCCGACCGCGAACGAAACTCCGTCAACCGCACGTACGATTCCGCCGGCGGTTCGGAAATTTATTCTAAGGTCACGGACCGAAAGAATAGGCTCGTCCATCAATTGAGATCTGGCTTAGATTCTAACGGCGAACGCCTTCTACTGACCGGCGCTCTGCGGGCGCCAATTGCTGTCGATAGCGACGTTAGCAAGTGTTATAGCGTCTAAACTGTTCGTCTCAAAGCCGTCAACATAAGGCTTTACGAGAGCGAACGAGGTTGGGAAATAGAGCGGCACCGCACGAAGTTCATAGACCGCGTCCTGCTCCGTCAGTATCATAGGCTCGGTGGGCCCGATCGGCAATGCAGCCTTACCGCCGGGTTCAGGGTTTTGGCCGGGCAGCTCAGGCGGGCCCGCGCCGGGCGACGGCTGCGCCCCGGTAACGGCCTTGGGCAACTCGGCCGGCGGCTTCGGCTCAAATATTGCCATCAGGCTTGCGGCCTGATCGGAGGTCGGAAAGACGGCACCCCGGCGGACAAGGTCAAAATCACCGTCGGTCCGTGCCTTTTCGACCTCGGCCATTTCTTTTACCACTATTTCGGTCTCAAGATTAAGGTTCTGTTTCCACATCTTCGCGACCGATCTTGCAACCCGCTGCTGCGTATCGTTGCGGTTGACGACCAGCTTTATCACCGGGAAGCCCTCGCCGTCCGGAAAGCCGGCCTGGTCGAGCAGTTCACGTGCTTTGTCCTTATCCTGCGTCAAGATCGGCGTTTCGCCGGACGAATACGGCAGAAACCCAAGCGCCGGACGCGTCGCTCCGTCCATTTCCGCTTCGGTCAGCCTGTCTCGTTCGATAGCGTTTGACAGTGCCTGCCGAACGCGTCTATCGGAGAATGGGGCCTTTGCCGTGTTCACCTCGTAAAAATTAAGCGCGCTGTGCGTCATCTTCCGAAAATCGTCATACGGCGACAGAAGTTTCAGCACAAGCGGCGACAGATCGGCATTTGTGATAGCGTCAAGTTCTCCGGCACGATAGGCCGCAAGGGCCTGTTCCGGCGATTCCATCGCAACTATCTTTACTCTTTCCAGCTTAACGGCCTCGCGGTTCCAATATGTCGGCGACGGCTCGAGCACCAGGCCTGTTTCATCGACTTTCGTAAGCCTGAACGGGCCGTTCGTGACGATGTTCGGATCGAGATCCTTTCCAATAAACTCCTCGCCGTTATTGAAGATCGGCCGAAAGATCGGATTCGCCACCAGCCGGGGAAATTCTTTGTCCGGAAGGACAAGCGAGACCTTCAAAGTAAGCTCGTCCTCGGCAACGACACCAAAGCTTTCCGTATCAAGGGGCGCTCCCAATTGCCCGGGAACGGCAGAATTTGAATTCGGCGGGGCTGCGGGTGGTGCGGTATTGGAGTTCACGGGCAATTGTCCGAGACGCTGCAGCGGCGAGCCTGCTGTCGCTCTGTTCGCGTCGCTCCGCCCGTCGACGGGTTCGGCCGCCTCCGTTTGCGTTCCGGCCTTTGGCACGCCGACAATATTCGACAACAAGTTGCGGTGCGCCGCCTTGCCGCCCAATTTGGCCAGGCGTTTCCATGCCCGGACAAAATCATTTGCGGTAACGGCCTTACCGTTGCTCCACTTGGCGTCCTTGCGAAGCTTGAATGTCCAGGTCTTAAGATCGTCGCTGGCGGCCCAGCTTTCCGCAACACCGGGAACCTCTTTCAGTGTGGACGGGTCCGTCTCCGTCAGGCCCTCGTACAATGCCCGTACAACGTCGGTCTCAGGAGGCGCGGCGGCAAGTGCGGGATCAAAGCTTTTCGGCAGCCGCCCGTTGCTCCAGCGAAACTCCTGGGCTTTTGGCGGTATCGATCGGGCAAAGAACGGCTCGGGCTCCGGTTTCTGGATCTGGGTGCACGAGATGGTAAGAAGAATGGCCGCAAATGTGATCAGCGGCCGCAGAAGAGGCCTGCCGCCAAACATCCGGGAGCTTCCGCGCGATACATTTTTCCTCTCAACTTCCATGCGGGCAGGCCGCCTGTCCTTAGCTTGGGAAAAACGATCAGTAACGAGAGAGTTTCAGTTTCTCGTAAACTTCGCGGACCTGGCGGCGGGTGTCCTCAAAACCGTTTGATGTATTTATCAAGTGGTCGGCATACCGCTTTTTTTCATCCTGCGGCATCTGTGCGGCTATTCGCTTTCTGGCTTCTGCTTCGGGTAAACGGTTCCTATCTATCAGACGCTTCAATTGTATATCAGGTTCACACCAAACGACAATTAGTTGCTCGAACCGCTTGAAACCGCCGGATTCTATCATCAGCGCCGCATCAATGATCGCGATCCCATCCGGGTCATCGGCCTCAATTTTGGCAAGCCACGCGTTTTGTGCCTCAAAGACAAGCGGGTGGACTATTGAATTCAGCTTTAGGCGGCTCGCCTCATTTGCAAAGACCTCAGCGGCCATTTTGGGACGATCGAGCGTTCCGTCGGGCCGCAGAAATTCGCTTCCGAATTCGGCGACAACCTGCTCAAGGCCCGGCATTCCCGGCCCAACAACATCGCGCGCGACATGGTCGGCATCAAGTACATGACAGCCAAGTTCACGAAAAATATCGCAAACAAAGGTTTTCCCAACCGCGATCGAGCCTGTGAGTCCAACCTTTAGCATTTCAAAGTGCGGTCATTTTCCGTGCCGTTTGGCCAGCTTATCCACATTGAATGCCGCGATCTCATCCAGCGTTAGCCCGAGCTCGTCCGCGCAGGCCGAAATGTACCAGAGCACATCGCCGAGTTCATCACGCAGTTTGCCGCGGACCTCGTCCGTGAGTATGCCGGCATTGTCACGCTGGATCTTTTTGACAATGTTCGCTACCTCGCCCGCCTCGCCCGTCAGGCCAAGCGTCGGGTATTCAAGATTGCTCATCCTCCGCGGATAAAGCGCCGTCCTGCCCGCCGCCGTTTGATATTCTTCAAAGTTCATAATTGATCTTTACCGAAGAGACACCGAAGGCACCGAGTGAACAGGTCGGAGGCCATTGAATTCGGTTGCTTATTTTTGATCTTCTCTGTGTCCCCAGTGTCTCTGTGGTTAAATCCCTCTCCTCATTTTTGCTGCCTCGGCCGTATTCTTCATCAGCATCGCCACCGTCAAGAGCCCAACTCCGCCGGGTACCGGTGTAAAGCTTGAAGCTTTCTCGGCCGCTTCGCGCGGATTTACATCGCCTACAAGCGTAAACCCGCGATTTTCGATCGCCTTAAGCCGCTTTTCCAGGTCCTCAGGTGCAAACAATTCGGCCGCAAAGTCAGGGTCAGACACGTTATTGATCCCAACATCAACGACGGCTGCACCCTCGCGAATATGCTCGCCGCGAATAAATCCGGCACGTCCGATGGCGGCGACCAGAATGTGAGCTTGCCGCGTGACAGACGGCAGATCGGCAGTTCGCGAGTGGCAGATGGTCACGGTCGCATTCTCTTTCAAAAGCAGCATAGCCATCGGCTTGCCGACAATATTGCTCCGGCCGACGATAACGGCGTGCTTGCCCGCTATATCAATATCGGACCTTTTCAATATCTCGATAACGCCCGCCGGTGTGCACGGAACAAGGGCCTTTTCGCCAAGGCTTAACCGGCCGACATTTACCGGATGAAATCCGTCAACATCTTTCTGCGGGTCTATCGCCTCGAGCACCGCACCCGCGTCCACCTGCGGCGGCAGCGGAAGTTGGACCAATATCCCGTCTATATCGTCCCGCAGGTTCAGTTCGCGAACAATTCCAATTACCTCATTGTGCGGCGCGGTTGCCGGCAGATGGATGTGTTCAGACTTTATACCAAGTTCTTCCGACGTTTTTACCTTACTGCCGACATAAACCGCCGAGGCCGGATCGTCACCCACGCGAACAACGGCCAAACCGGGCCGCACACCTTGCGCTTGCAGTCGTATGACCTCTTCGGCCACTTCCGCCTTTATCGCGTCGGCGATCGGCTTTCCGCTCAATATTCTTGCCGCCATAGATCTAAATAGATCGAGTACTTCCCTTTGTACCTGAAAGGTGAATTTTACAGGAAGCAGGCGGCAATTGTCAGTATTGAGTGGACATAAGAAAAATAGTTTGGCAAAAACGGCGCGGCTGCCGCGTCGATACATAGTAAGAGGACAACTGTATTTTCAGGACACACCCGAAATTGGAACGCCGGAAGGCCATTTTTGAACCAAAGGACTTAGCCATCGGTCTGAGTTCGATCTGCCTTGTCCTGATAACCGCATTGGCCGGCTCGGCGCAAAAGGCCGGAAAAGACCCGTCGTTCTCAGTACTTCGCCGCGGCGTCGGCATTATTTCGCCGAATACACCGGTGGCCGTTTCGGCGAGCACGGCGGCCGGCGAATATTTTACCAGCGACTTTGACGGCGACGGTGTACCGGATGCAGGCACCTTTGAAAAAGCATCGCGGCTGTTCACCATTCGCCGAAGCTCTGACGGTTCGACGCTGCTGGCCAGCGTTCCGCAATTCAAGGGCCGCCCGGCCATTGCAAACGCCGACTACGACGGCGACGGCCTCGCCGATCCGGCCATCTGGCATAACGGAATGTGGCAGAAGCTTCTATCCACACGCGGATGGTCGGCTGACCTGTCGATCTTCGGTATTGCCGGCGATGTTCCTGTCCCCGCGGATTACGACGGCGACGGGCGTGCGGATCTTGCAATATTCCGGCCGGCCGAGAATCGCTGGTATATCCAAAGCAGCGGATCAGGGAAAGTAACGACGTTCGACTTTGGCATCGCGGGTACCGACCTTTTGCTTCCGGCAGATTATACCGGCGACGGCAAGGCCGATCTGGCCGTCTATCGCACCGGTGTTTGGCACTACATCGACAGCGATACAGGAAGACGCGAACAGATGGAATTCGGATTCGACGGCGGGCGGCCCGTGCCGTCGGATGTTGACAGAGACGGCACCGTTGACCTTGTCCTATTCCGCACGGGAAGCTGGTATGTCTATACCGGCGACGGACTGGTCTCGTACAAATTTGGAGCAGCAGAAGATGTTCCCCTAAGCGTTGTCCCGGTTCGGGACAGCATGGCCGGACGTTGAGCCGGCATTCTTAGC
>JADLDC010000244.1 GCA_020846885.1 Acidobacteriota bacterium
CGAGTGAAACGCCGTATTGCCCGGCGATATCAGCCAATTCGTTCAGTACACGAACGGATTCGTCGATAACCTGCTCCTTCGTGCCGTTTTCCGGCATCAGCCCCGGAACAACAACGATATAAGGGCAACCGATCTCGCCCGCGATCTTCGATAGCGTTTCACATTCCGCCTTGATCTTCTGGTGATCGTCCGGCGTTCGAAAAGTGATGTGCTCAATAGAGTTTATCGAATACGGCTGAAGGTTATGCTCGGCGAGTGCCGCCTTTAGGTCAGCGGGCGTGTTCGATTCCAAATATCGATACAGTTTTGCGGACCAGATCTCAAGCAGATCGAAACCAGCCGCAGATGCGGCCTTGATATCCGTCAAAAGGTCGGCACGCATGGTTGTCGCGCCGTTCAATGCGATCTTCATTAAAACTACTCCTTCACTAAAGATGCGGGAATTACTTCCGCCAATTTTAACACGCTGTGTCGAAACTAGCGAGACCTCGGATCGACGAATTCATTGCTATAAGCTGCCCAAATTGTGTATGATAACGCGTGAATAGAGGACGGCCTGTCTAGCGTTTACGGCGGCGTTCTGATATTTCGCATCTCCCGCTCTTCCACTCATTAAACAGAAATTATGTTCAACATGTTTACCCGTACCTTTACGGCGGCGTTCGTTCTTTGTTTGGCCTCGGCGGCTTTTGCCCAACCGGAGGTGCAGGCGATCTATGCCCGCGGGCAGGAGCATTTCAAAGCGAAGCGTTGGGACGACGCCATTCGTGAATACACTGAAGTGCTGCGTCTTCGGTCCGATGTCAGCGGCGTTTATTACAGCCGCGGCCTTTGCTACCTGAACAAGCGGGTCGGCGAACCAAAGAGGACGTACCAGCAAGAGGCCGCCATCACGGCGAACTTGAAACCTGGCGAAAAGCCGCCGAAGAGCCAGAACAGCCTGAACGCGATCGCCGATTTTACGAGATCGATCGAACTGCAGCCGGGTGCTCCATCGTTTGCGTCTTACTACTCGCGGGCGCAGGTTTACAAACTTGAGAATGATCTCGAACCGGCAATAGTTGATCTGCAAAAGTTCATTGAGGTCCATCCCGCATTCGAGCAGCATCCGCAATTTTCCACAGCGAAGGTTCAGCTAACCGCGATCGGAAATGACTATGCCCAAAGCCTTGTCACGCGAGGTTTGTATGAGATCGTGATGCTGAGCTACTCGACCGTTCGCGGCGATAAGCGAACGCCTGAAGAGATCCGAGAAGATGACGAACGTGATCGGGCGATCAAAGACCTATTTCGCAAAGCCGTAAAATATTATCAACCGGTCAATTCGTATTCCTATGCGGGCCGAGCGAGGGCGCGGCTGCAGTTGGACGATTTTGCGGGAGCGGTCGGCGATTTTAAGGAAGCGGTAAAGTTCACACCTAATGACGCCAGCCTGATCGGCGACCTTGCAAACGCATACAAACGGAACAAGCAGCTAGACCTCGCCGTCGCTGAATACGGCAAGATCATCGCGATGCCTGAAGCTCATTCGTCAGTCAAGATCGCGAAGAACAACGCTTACTATCGCCGGGGCGAGCTTTATTTAGAGCAGAACAAGCTCGACCTTGCGCTGGCCGATGTGAATAAGGCGATCGCGGACAGCCCGAAGAATTTTGTCGCATACTTCTTACGCGGTCAGGTCTATGCAAAGCAGGGCAAAAAGACACTAGCACGCGCCGATTTCACAACATCGATGGAAGCCAGCGGCCTTCGCAAAGTCGCGCAAATTCAGATCGATATGCTCGACGGGAAAGCAGCGGCTAAATCCGAACCGGCGAAACCTACCCAGCCAGCGACAAGGCCCGCAACGCCGATTCGCTCAAGCGAATCGCCTGCACCTGTCTGGCGAAGCACAAGTACCGATCAAATTGGAAGTCTTGCCGACATGCTCGGGTTTCACAGCCCGAAAGGCCTCAACCTTCTATGCCGCGCTCCCTTTTCCGGCGGCGTTCACCCGGGCATTGTGCTGAACAAGAAGTGCAACATCGGATACAACGGGCAAGAGATCGCCGTGAGCGATTTCGAAGTTTATCTAACGACTGACAACCCTAAGCTCGAGTTGCTCGCCAAGGACGGTGAAAAATACGCGATCGGCAAAGAGGCCAACGGAACTCCGCTTTTCTTGTGTTATTTGAATCATCAGAACTGGTGGCTTCCGGGAAAGGTCGTGAACGGGAACTGCAACTATACCTGGCAGGGGAAGGAATATTACTCGACAAAATTTTTGTACGGGTTTCTCGCTCCCGCAAAGTCAGCGGCCTCCGTCACAACTGCGACGCCGCCCGCAACACCTGCGGCCACAACGCCAGAGCCAATCGCCAACTTCGTGGTGAAACCTGCGCCCGAGCCGCTCGAATCACAGTTTCGAAAGGAGATGGAGTTTGCGCTGACTCAGCAAAACCCATCCTGGTATCGCGGTGTGGCGTTCCTGAATCTTGCCGGTGCGTTGCAGAAAAGCGGCAAGCCCGAAAAAGAGGTCGGCGAACTTTTGGGAAACAAGCTTCTCGAAATTGCCTATATCGATTTTTACGTCGTGTATGAATACATACTGATGAACAAGAACTACAATCCGCCTTGGAGCTTGACAGATAAAATGCTCGGCTCGTTGACGCCGGAGATGAGAAAAAAGTTGAGGGAGACAAGCAGCCTTACGGTCAAGAACTATCTAGATAAAAAGCCGCAGCCGATAATTACCGAGATCTTCAAACCGGGTTACGGCTGGGGCAAGACGGTTTCAAGCAACCCGGCCGTACCTTCGAGTGCTTCCACGCAGAATAACGATGTCGCCGCCGCGAAGAACGCCGCCGACCAAGCGAAAACGAAACTGGCGGCTTTGCATGTCGCAAGCGGACTCATCGAAAAGGATCCTAAACTGGCGATCGTCCATTTTCGCAAGGCGCTTGAGGTCGATCCGAACTACCAACCCGCTAAAGACGGCATAGCGAAGATCGCCGCGGATGAACTCATCGTCAAAGGCGATGCATTTCTTCAGGCAAAAGACTTCAAATCTGCGTTCGCCGAATACAATAAGGCTGTAGAAACCGCCCCAAATCACATCAACACCTATTGGAAGCGGGCGCGGGCGTCAGCCACAGCGGCAGTTCAAGATCCGAACTCGGTTAATAAGGAGCTGCTTCAGAGCAGCCTGGCAGATTTTGACACAGTCGTCACGATGAACTCAAAATTTGCCGACGGTTACTTTATGCGGGCGTTGGTTTTGTTCCAGTTGGAGCGATGGGAACCAACCCTCGCGGACCTTACGAAAGCGATCTCTCTTGATCCGAACAAGGCGGAATATTACGATCATCGAGCTAATGTTTTTCGCATCCTCGGCGATGATACCAAGAAGATGGCCGACATTAGAAGATCGAATGAACTCAGAGGGGTTAAGTGAGCGTAAAGGCTCGTTCTTTTAGCGCCGTTAGCCCGATGGTTACTGATATTATGCTGACAGCCTAAAGCTGACCACTGATTGCTGTCCTTTATGTTAGCCGTCAGTTTCAAGCTTTATCTGACTTTGGCAACGCCCAATATTCGTATTTCGTCTAATCATCGGCTAGACTATTTGTCAGCACTCACACCGGCCTTTCTGAAGTTTATGAAGATCCTGATCCTAACTTTTGCGGTTCTTTTCTCGGCGATCGTGGGCGTTGGGCAAACATCCGATGCCGCCTTGCGTCGCGTGATCGATACGGACAAGGCCGCTCGTGACGCTTCCGGCAAGCTGCCGACGCTGTCTGCGGCCGAGCATCTTTCGCGTGCTGAGACCTATTCAGCAAACCGCCTGTTCCCGCAGGCCCG
>JADLDC010000245.1 GCA_020846885.1 Acidobacteriota bacterium
ACCCCGGAACGGCCAGGCCTGCCGTTGCCGCCTTCAATTCGCTGTACCGTAACGGGTTTCCCACCAATGACTGGATCGTCGGCACAATATCGGTCGTTTTCTTGAGCAATATACCGGCCCCGCGGCGCGAAAGCAGCTTTACCGTGCCGGCCTCCTGCGGCATCGGCGGGGTCGTAAGATCAGCGATTATCGGCAGACGGCACGCAAGGGCCTCAAATGTTGTAAGGCCGCCCAGTTTCGAGATCATAACATTTGCCGAATGCATTAGTTTTTCGATCTCGTCTGAATACCCAATGACCTTTACCGGGAATTTGGCGTGTTTTGCGATCTCTTCCGCCTCAAGCCGTAATTCCTCGTTCTTGCCGGCCAGAAATATCGCCTGGACATCCAATTCGCCCGCAACAAGTTCCTTAAATATCTTTGGAATATTTCCGCCGCCGATCCAACCGGCGTTAACGAACACCGTAAACTTGTTCGGGTCAAGCCCGAAAGCCTTCCGTGCATCCTGCGCCGCGGCGTCATCGGCTTCTGTAAATTTCGGGTGCAGCGGCAGGCCCGAGATCTTTATCTTTTCAGCCGAAACACCATAATCAAGCAGTTGCTGGCGTGCATCATCATTTGCGACCAGATAAAGCGAAACGTCGTCGCACGCCCAGCCTTTCCAAAATCCGTAACACGGATCGGTAACTATCGTGACAAGAGGTATCTGCGAACTCAAATTAAGCTCGCGCAGTATCCTGGCAAATATGTGCTGCGTCAACGGATGGACGCTGACCACGACATGCGGGCACCACTTCTCGAACTGTGCCTTGAGAAATCCCATACACCGTTTTTGAAAAAACTCGCGCGTCTCGGGCCGAAACCGGTTCACCGCCCAGTAAAGGTACTTCATCCAGTGCTGCCGGTTTCGAAGTACCCAGTTATAAATATTGACGAGCCGGTCGGTGATGCGGTGCGATTCTTCGATAGCCTTTACGACCCGGACGGCCGACGAATCACCATGCCAGAATTTCTCAAATCCATCGGCCAATGCCTGCGCCGCCGACCGGTGCCCGCCGCCGGTGTCGGATGAGATAATAAGAATTTTGGGAGTGTTCTGGAGCATCATGGAATTGGGATCTCTAATTGTTTGCAGATCTTAGCTGCCGTATATTCGCCTATCTCAGTATGCCTCGGTATGGCCGTTCGTTTTCCGCTATGGGTGTTTTGCCAAATCGAATGACTTCCGCCCTCGCGAACCAACCGGCAGTTATGTTCTTCAAGGTGCCGGATCAAGTCACGCCGCTTCATAACTAGGCTCCGGCAGGACTTTCACCTTGGCGGCAGCCGTAAGTATAAGGTGAATCGGCTCCTCAAGGTCAGCGTCGGCGTCCGTTATGCTTGGATCCGGACTCGGTAGAGGATCTCCCAAAATTAAGTTCGTTTCCGCCATATCGACCAGTGCTCCGGCAAGTAAGGCCCGGGTCTCCTCCAGGTCCCTACCACAGGTGATCACTCCTGGAAAATCAAGTACTTCTCCATGGACACCATCGTGATTAAATTTGTACATCGATTTGTACGTCAACATGGTCGATCAAACCTTCAATGCAACTTCCTTCGCTGCCGCAAAGCCCGCTCCTTTCTTGGCCGCCTTTTTCATCTGGCCTTCAAGCCGTTTGATCTTTATCAAATGACCCGGATTGAACGGCAGCGATGGGTAATAGCAGTTGGATTCGTGCGTACAGAAACATCCGTTCCCTGCCTCTTTCCGGCGTTCCTTCATCAAGTCGGTCTTCCACGCGGCCTGAAAATCCCATTCATAATCGCGCAGATTCAACACGTCAGGCTTGTTCTCGCACGACGAAAGCACGCCATTGTCATAAATGACCGCACCGGCACTTCCGGCGTAGCACTTCAATTGTGCCTTATTCTCTTCCTTCGTTTTTGCGATGATATCGTGCATATAGATATCGACCGCCGCTTTGAATATCCCGGATTTGCCGCCATAGTTGTTCTTTAAAGCCGCGCTCTTCGTGTCCTCAAGGATCATGTGCGACAGCTCAGAGTAGCGTCTGTGGTCGAACTCAAGCTCTTTCGGGTCCGCCGACGGCGGGCGAATATAATTTATATTCACCTTGTCCGGCTTGAGGTCGTATTTTAGAAAATCGTACCAGTCAAAGATCGTGTCTTCGTTCGAATGCATCACGCATGTGCAGGTTTGAATATCCAACTGCGGATACTGCTCTTTCTTCATCTGTTGCAGCGTGCGGGCCGTATGGATCGCCTTGTCCCAGCTTCCTTCCTTTCGGCGGATCTTTTCGTGAGCTTCTTTGAGGCCGTCAATCCCGAGAGCGACGGTCACGTTCAGCTTTGGGCATTCGTCCAGAATTCGGGTCACGTCCGGGAAAATACGCTGATGTATCTGGCCGTTTGACATCAGATATACCGAATCAAGCTTATTATTCTCATAAAATGCCTTTACTATCTCCGGCAGGTCCTTTCGCGTGAACGGCTCGCCGCCGGCGAGTACAAGAACACCCAGATTACCGCCAAGCGTTTCGGAGATTCGTGCGATCTCATCCGTCTTCATCTGCA
>JADLDC010000246.1 GCA_020846885.1 Acidobacteriota bacterium
CCGATCCTGTGGAGCGTGAGGAAACTGATCGGAAGCTACGCTGTCTTTCATTCGACGTCGGACGAGGAGACAGAAGCGATCAGAAAAGTGTTCGGCCCGACGGCCACGATCCGCAAGATCCCAAATTACGTCGAGCTGGAGCCGCAAGTGAACCGCCGCGACGGCAATTATCTTTTGTTCATTGGCCGCATGCACCCGCAAAAGGCTCTCGATAATCTGATCAAGGCCCTACCGCTTTCAGAGCGATTCGCGTCATCCAATTTTTTGCTGAAAATAGCGGGCCGAGAGCGGCCCCACAATGTGCGGCCGCTCAGGGCCCTGGTGTCCGAACTTGGGCTGGAGGACAGGGTTGAATTCGTAGGCCAGGTCGAGGGTCATGAGAAGCTTCAGCTTTTAGCCGATGCTCATGTGACACTGCTTCCCTCTCACGCGGAGAATTTTGGTGTGGTCGTTGTCGAATCGCTTGCCCAGGGAACACCGGTCATCGCGTCGCGCTACACGCCGTGGGAATCGCTGGAAACGGAAAGGACAGGCCTGTGGCCGGATAACTCGCCTGAGGAATTAGCAAAGGCGATCGACCGGTTTATTGCGATGGACGCGGAGGAATATTCAGGCTACCGCCTTCGCAGCCGCGCCTTTGCCGAGCGCGAATTTGATATTAGAAATCACACTGATGAATGGACCGCTTTTTACGATCTGCTTCGGTAAGGCTGCGTGACGCTTTAGCTCCGATGCCGCCGAATGCTTGAATATCCGAGGACGATCTTGCAGACGGTCTGCGAGACATTCTCGATCAAATATTCTCGCGGCGCCGACCAGTCCGCAGGGTGCGAAAGCGCAAGCGTCGTTGTCCGGACGATCGATTCCGGATCCGCCCCGCTAAGAACATTGCTGCCGCACTCGATCGTCTCAGGCCTCTCGGTCACATCGCGAAGCGTGATGTTCGGGATACGAAAGATACAGCATTCTTCCTGGACCGTTCCGCTGTCTGTTAGAACGCCGAGGGCGTTTTTCTCGAGGTTTACAAAATCGAAAAATCCGAGCGGTTCGAGAAGTGCGATACGTTCCGCATCGACGCCGATCTCAAATTCTTTCAGCCGTTCCGCGGTTCGCGGGTGAACGCTTACCAGCACCTTTTTGTCGAATTTTGCGGAGATCTGAGAAATTCCATCGAAGACATCATTGAGCCGGTCGCGGCTTCCAGTGTTCTCGGCGCGGTGCAGGGTTACGAGAAAATAACCGAATTGAGCAACGCCAAAACGTTCCATCGCGTCGCTTGCCTCGATCTCATTCGAGAAATTGTTCAGCACTTCGGTTATCGGGTTTCCGGTGACAAAAATACGCTGGCTGTCTATCCCTTCGGCCAGGAGATTGTCGCGACTGCGCTCGGTGTACGGCATCAGCACCGTGCTCGAATGATCGATTATCCTGCGGTTTATTTCTTCCGGCACACGGTCGTCAAAGCATCGGTTTCCGGCCTCCATGTGAAAGACCGGAATTCCCCTGCGTGCGGCCACCAGCGCCGATAGGGCGCTGTTCGTATCGCCGAGAATCAGCACGCGGTCTGGCCTTTCGCTTTCCAGGACCTCGTCCACTTTCGATATGATCTGGCCGGCCTGATCGCCAAAACTGGCGGAGCGAATGCCAAGATGGATATTTGGGGCGCGGACCTGAAGATCGCGGATGAAAATATCACTCAAGCTCTCGGCATAGTTTTGCCCGGTGTGAACGGTCACATGATCGCAGTGCTGATCAAGGACCTTCATCACCACCGAAAGCCGAATGATCTCCGGCCGGGTGCCGAAAATGGTCATTATTTTCATAGGGCAAAATGAGGCGGCGGCGGCTAGCCCGCGGCAAATCGGCTGATCTCCGCTTGCGAGTCCTCAAGCAGCGTCCGAATTTGTTCGATCGGCAAATTATCGTCTTTCGATGAGTATTCCGATGTTAGCGCCGATTCCGTATCGTTCGGCTCTCTAAGTTCGGGCAGCATAGGCTGGATCGCGTAATAATCACCGGCCGTGCGCGTGCGGAAACATTCTTCTTCGGACACCATGATCTCATGGATCTTCTCGCCGGGGCGGATCCCGGTGAATTCTATCGGCAATTCGCCGTCGGTCATCATCGCCTTTGCGAGGTCAACTATATTTGCTGACGGGACCTTTGGGACAAACGTTTCACCCGGCCGGCCGTCGGCCAGCACCGCAAACACCGTGTCGGCGGCCCGGTCCAGGCTCAACAGAAATCGCGTCATTTCCGGCATGGTTACCGTGAGCGGGCGTTTGTTCTTTACCTGTGCCGCAAACAACGGAACGATCGAACCGCGCGACGCGATGACGTTGCCGTACCGGACGCACAGAAAGCGCGTCTCCGGAAATTCGCGGTTCGCCTCGATAAAAACACGTTCCTGCAGGGCTTTGGTCATTCCCATCACATTGATGGGCTTGCACGCCTTGTCTGTCGAGATCCCGACCACCGTGCTGATCGGAAATTGATGTTCTTTTATGGAACGGACCACGTTCTGGGCCCCGCCTACGTTGGTCAGGACAGCCTCATAAGGAAAATATTCGCACGACGGCACCTGCTTAAGTGCAGCGGCATGAAAAACGATGTCCATTCCGCGTAAGGCCGCTGTGACGGCCGAATAGTCGCGGACATCGCCGATGCGAAAATCCAGGATATTGGCCGCCTTGTGATAGATCACTTCGTCGGTGGCAACGGTCTTTTGCAGAAACTCGAGCCGCATAAAATGCTGCTTCGCTTCGTCCCTGGAAAAGATCGTTATCCGTTCAGGCAGGCCTTTTTCGCCCGAAAGCAATCGACGCACCAGGGTTTTGCCAAGCGACCCAGTGCCGCCGGTCACAAGGATCCGCTTTCCTTCCAATGATCCAGTCATTTCCATTCTCGATAAGGTGTCGGGTCAGACGCCATTTGTTCAACCATTTCACGCCATTCAGCGGGCTTGAAACCTGTTTCGGCCCTAAATCGGGATGAATCCAGGCTCCGGTCTATGCGCAGTTCATCCGACGGTTCGATCTCTATATGCGCCCCGTAATATTCTTTCAAAAGGCAAAGGAGGTCGTATTTGTTGATCGGCTCGCTCGAAACGTGATAAAGCCCGCGAAGTTCGCGATGCTCAAAAATGAGCTTCTTAATTATATCCGCGAGAATGATCGTTGGAAAGCCGCTGTAAATCGCCTGTCTAAAACCCTTTACCTCGCCGCCTTGATTTGAAAGGAACCAATCGACAAGGCTGTGCGGAGAGCC
>JADLDC010000247.1 GCA_020846885.1 Acidobacteriota bacterium
AGGTTATACGCATGCCCACGGGCTGCGCATTGCCGCGATCGCCGATGCTATCGGGAAGAGTTTTAATCTGGCGACGCATGACCGGTTCTTTATGCAGCAGGCTGCCCTGATACACGACATCGGCGAGCTGATGATGAATCGCGATTACATCAAACAGCCGCGGGAACTTTCGACAGCGGAGCGTCTGGACATGCACCGTCATCCCGTGATCGGCGAACAAGAAGCGGCCAAACGCGGCTTTTCGCGCGGCGTACAGCTGCTTGTCCGCTGGCACCACGAATGGTGGAACGGTGGCGGCTATCCGGATGCGCTCGAAGGCGAGCAGATACCGCTGGCGGCCCGGATTCTGCGTGTTGCGGATTCGTTCGCGGCTCTTCGCGATAACCGGCCGCGAAGAAAAGCGATGTCGGTTGCTGAGGCAAAAGAGTTCCTTGTCGAATGGACCGGATTGGAGTTTGACCCGAAGGTTGTAAAGGCATTTTTTACAAGCGAGTATATCGATCTGATGGAGGTTGACGCACCGCTCCTTGCCGAACCTCCGAAGGCGGCCGAGCCAACGATCGAGGATGTTATGACCGAGGTCTCTTTAGAAGTCCCGCCGCCGGCCGCTGCCGCAATGCTGCCGCCCGAAGCCGAACGCCCAATGTCGGATGGCCCTTCAGAATCAAATGAGTAAGCAATCGATCTTCACACCGCGTACCTGGCTTGCATTTGAGTTGAACGTGCTTCGCCGGCTTGAGTTCAATTCGGTCGCAATGCCATTCACCGGCAACCCGCGCCTTGGAACCTATCTAAAACGTGCAGATGCCCGTGTGCTTTCGAACGACCGTCTCCAGTCATCATGGACCCGTGCTCTCGCGGCAATACAGAACAACGGCGAACGGCTGACCGATGAAGACGTGAACCTCGCGCTGGAAGATGTTTATGTGCCGGGTAATCATCTGCGAAATCCAGCGTTGCGAAATTGGTTCAGCGAAACCGATTCGTGGTGGTTTGACAACATTCGACGCAATTTGGAAAAGCTTCAGTCACCGTTCGCCTTTGCGTCGGCCGCAAGCCTGGTGATGGCGGTGGGTGACTATGCCCTTTCGTTCACCGAGGATACTCGTGACCTGCGTCAGCCGCTTTCCAACGTGTTCCGGCGTCTGTGGATGACCTCACCCGAACCATTTAACAATGGCCAGAACAACGTGTGTCAAAACAAAGGAGCTGAGGATTTTATCGCCGAAAGCCCCGCGGACCTTATGTTCCTGCGGCTGCCTGTTGCGGGAAGCGGCGGCCGGACAGCGTCGCCGGATAAGGCCGTCTGGCGTGAAGAATGGCTCCGCGGCGGCGATGATTTCTGGCCGGAGTTCGAAGCGGCCCGCCACGGAAAACTCGGTGCACCGGTTGAGACAAAATCTCAGTATCTAAAGGTCCTTAGCGACGCGCTTACCATAGCAACGCATATCAAAACCTGGGCCATCGCCCACGTTGAAGGCGGCCTGGTGTCAACCCAGGAGATCGCCAACGTTATCAGCAATATCCGCCGCGTCGAAACTATCTATACGAAAGATTTCTCAGAACTCACCGGCACGCGTGCCGTTATCATTACGGCCTAGGTCAGAACCGCGAGCGGTAGCGACCGGGTTCCGGGAAAAGTCAGAACCGGGAGCGGTAGCGACTGGGTTCCTCTCTTCCGGCACGTCCAAGAACCCAGTCGCTACCGCTCCCGGTTCTGACTTTCGCGAATGAACCACACGATCCCGGCAGAGCCGGCAAGCAGCCCGGAGAAGATCGTTAGCACTTCCGCTGAAACCTCGTAGATCATCAGACTGCTTACCCAGCTAGAGAGGCCAAACATCGTCAATTCCGCTCCGCGTTCCAGTGTGGAAATACGTCCCCGGATGTAGTCAGGCAAACTGCGTTGGAATAACGTCTCCTGCACGGCATATTCAACGCCAATGATCACTCGCGAAATAAAAGCGAAGAACATGAACAGCCAAAGGCTCGGGACAACGCCGGCAAAAGCAAACAGCACACCGTGGATCAGCAAGGTCCATCCGATGAATTTATAGTGGCTGCCCCGACGGTCAAGATGGATCGACGTTCGATGTGCGATCATCATTCCCAAAAACAGCCCGAAACCGCTTGCCGTCCAAAGCAGAGCGACCGCCACGTCGGGATTCCAGCCTTCGGTCCGGGCGAAAATGACGCCGCCCATTCGCTCAAAGACAATATTGATCGCCCCGCCGCCGACCGCCCAGATGACGTTCATCAAAATGATCGTCAACGCAAAATGATTCGTCGCCGCGTAATGGAGGCCTTGTCGCAACTCCGTTAAGAACGATTCCTGCCCGGCGCGGTTCGCCGTCTCCTGCTCGCGAACGGCACCTTCAGGTATCAGCCAAACTGTGTATGCCGACGCGAGGAACGATGCGGCGTTGATGATGAACGCAACCTCATATCCAAAGATCGCCGCCGCCCAGCCGCCGAGTGCCGACCCGATCGCCATCAACAGAAAACGCGTCGAGAACATCAGTGCCGTGCCCGCCAGCAAACCTTCCTTGCCGGTCAGGTTCGGCGTTGCCGCGTTTTTTGCTCCGTCAAAAAATGCTCCGAATGTCGATAGAAAGATCGTGGCCAGATATGCGATCCAAAGGTCGCCCGCGTCCGTAACAAGCAGGAACATCAACGCGACCGCAACGCGTGCCAGATCTGTGATGATCATCACCTGCCGGCGCGAGAACCTGTCAACAAATGTTCCCGCGATCGGCGAAAAGATGGCAAAAGGCATCAACCGGCAAACGAAAAGAACGCCTGCGGCCATCGGCGACGCGTCCGACACGAGACGGACAAGCCCCAGGCTTGCGATAAAATTGAACCAGTTCCCAAGCTCAGAGATGAACTGTCCCGCCAGAAGATTGCGGAAGTTGCGATTCTCTTTCAGTAGCTGTCCGTAAGTGGTCGATTCCATTCAGTTTTCCGGCGGCCGGTGTAACCGATAAAAGATTTTGGCACCTCGGGGCCGAGGTGCCTAAGTTAGGGTAACTTACGTTTTACGGTTAACGAAGGAAGGAAGTTCGAGGTTGGTCTGATCAGATAAAAAAAAGAAGGACTGTGCCGCTGCTGCAGGGCCGGGACAACCTAGATCTCAGCTTCGCGGACATAGACCGCCGCAGCCGCGCGGCGTTTGCGGACCCATTTTGCAAATCGCCTGAATGACAACGAAAATCCTGTCCAGACGAGAAATGCACCGCCTATGCAGGCGATAAGTCCAATGATCTGCCCGGTCAAGCCCAGTGATTCACCCGTGTGGAGGAACCGGAACCATGAACGAAGCTGCTGTCCGCCGTTTCGCTGGCTGTACGGGTCCCATTTCGACACGGCGGCCGTCGTTGTGTCCAAGGTCAGCGATGAACGGCCGAAGATGTTCCAATAAATGCCTTCGTCGATCGTGAACGCGGCGGAATTATTTTCAATCGGAAGCCGCAGGCTTATCGACTTCCACGTCGGCGACTGCTGCTCAGCCGAAAGCCAAAGAGCATTTAGGTTTTCCGGGTATGCATAAGGCCGTTCTTCCTTTTGCGTGCCGTTGGGCGAACGCCCCTGTGATGAGGGAGGTTCGTTGCCCGTCAGCGTGTATAACAGATCGTTCGCCCACTGATACGACATCACCGTTGCCGTCAGTGTAAAGACGACCAGGGCCAGCGATGTCCAGAATCCGATAACGTTGTGCCAATTGAAATTTCGCGGCTTTCCGCGTAAGCCGCCTCGAAACCATATCACCGGCTTGACCCGCTTCCAGGTCAATATGCGGGGAAGCCAGATGTACAGGCCCGAGATCGCCAGCAATACAAATATAAGATTTGCCGCACCAGTCAGAGCTTTCCCGATCGGCCGCTGATCGCCCGACATGGCAAGGTAACGGTGCCATTCGCGCAGTGTGGACATTGCCCCGCGGACGGCCTTGTTGCTTTCGCCGGTAATTGCCCCGGTATATGGATCGACGAAGACTGTCCCTTCGCGTCCCAGGCTGATCGCCCAGGCCTCGTCAGGCGAACTGCTTATCGAGAGGGAAGCCGGCTTGGCATCGGGCCGCAGCAACAGGAACCGTTCTATCATCTCCTGCGGCAAAAGCCTCTCGGCGCCGGAAGGCTGTACAACATATCGGGCATCCCGCTCAGCGAATTCGATCGTCTGCCTTTCAAACGCAAGCAACGCTCCCGTAACGGACATGACGAATATGATCACGCCGGCAAACAACGCCGACACCAGATGGATCCAGAATATGACCTTTCGAAATTTTCTCATTCCCTGCGTGTGCGTGAGATGCGCTATTGATGATCAATACTATTGAAAATGAATTTCATTTGCAGTTACATATTAAAGCGAAAGGCGTAAAGATTGTCAAAGGCGAGTGTCTATTTTTCCAGCTTACTGGCCTGTGACTAATAATTTGCAAGCGGATTTCAGGTTTTTTGTGAACTTTGTGTCTGCCCTTTGTGTTAACGGGTCTTAAACACAAAGGGCGCGAAGGTGAAGACACAAAGACCACAAAGTACTTGCGTCCAATTGCTGCAGTTCATTAGTTTTTTGGAGCCAGGTTACGCAGATGATCGCTTGATTTCGTGCAGGCTTCGTGTCTCTTGTTTCGTGCGGTTCGTGGTTCCCGCATTCCGCTTCGCCATTCGGGAGAACGACACTTCGAACGGACTATTTACCGAAGAATTTAGGAGTACGTTTTTCAAAAAAGGCGGCAACACCTTCCTTGAAATCGGCCGAGCGGCCGGATTCGATCTGGCACTGGTGCTCCAGGTCGAGTTGCGAACGCAGGTCGTTCGCGAACGATGCATTGAGCATTTTCTTTATGCGGCCGATGGCACCGGTCGGTCCCGCGGCAAGTTTCTCGGCCGTCGCCAGCGCTTCGGTCATCAGGTTTTCGGCGTCCACCACGCGGTTTATCATCCCAAACTGCGCCGCCCTTTCCGCCGAAACGCTCTCGCCCGTCATAAACAATTCGGCCGCAAGCTTTTCGCCGATAGCTCTTGGAAGAAAGAATGTCCCGCCGCAATCTGGTGAAAGGCCGATGCGAACGAACGCCTCATTAAATACCGTATCGCCGCTTGCGAAAACAAGATCGCACGCGAGGGCAAAATTTGTTCCTGCTCCGGCACATATCCCGTTGACCGCGGCAATGAACGGTATCGGAGCTTCGCGGATCAGAAGTATGACGTCATGCAGGGCTTTGAGCGGTTCCTCGAGAAATGCCTCGACGCGGCCTTCCCTTTCCCACATCGACCGCATTTCCCTCAGATCCCCGCCCGAACAGAACGCGCGGCCTGAGCCTGTGAGGATGACGGCCCGTGCACCGTCGCCAAAAGATTTTTCGAATGCCGCGCGCAGGTCAAGGCAAAGCTGTATCGAAAGGGCGTTCAACGCATCAGGCCGATCCATTTTGACGATGGCGACGTTATTTTCGATCGAGTATTCAACGGTCTCAAATGACATAGTCAGGGGGCGTCCGGATCGTCACGGGTGGGCGAGCATCGGGTGGATCAAAGTAACCAATTGAGTGTCGCAGGAACAGATCTTAGGCAAACTTTGCTCTTGAGCGGCTTGCTTCATGACATTCGCGACAAAGCACAGAGCGTCCGACCTTTGGCTGGAACGGGACCTGGTCATGTTTGCCGCAATGATCGCAAACTATCTCGAACCGCGTTGGAGCATCAGCCCTGGCGGCCGCCTTTTTTGATCGGCACTTTGCGCACCGCTGCGGCGGCATCATGTTCCGCTGGTAAAAGATCTCCTGGTCCTTCTCGGTAAATAGGAAAGTTTCCCTGCACTGAACGCAGGTGGTTTCAATGTCCGGCATGGCGTCTCCTTCTATTTGAGATCGGGGTGGAGAGATTTTATCACACAAGGCGGCGGAAACGTGAAAGCGCGTTCACGCGGAAAGTTCCGCAACGTGGCTTCGCACGGTTTCGCCAAGTGTCTGAAGGTTGTAGCCGCCCTCAAGGCACGATACGATACGGCCCGCGCAGGCCTCGGCCGCCCAATCTTTTACCACACGGGTCAGTGCCGCAAAGTCAGTGTCTTCCAACTGCAGCTGGCCGAGCGGATCAGCTAAATGCGCATCAAACCCGGCGGAGATAAAAATGATGTCGGGCGTGGCCTTTGACGCCATTTCCTCGATCGCGGATTCAAAAGTTGACCGCTGATCGCGCGCTTTTGTGAAGGCCTTCATTGGAACATTCAGCGTTGTGCCGAGTCCTTTTCCCTGGCCGGTCTCGCCCCGCGAACCTGTGCCCGGATACCATGGATACTGATGCATGGAGAAGAAGAAAACACTCGGATCGCTGTAAAAAATACCTTGTGTCCCGTTCCCGTGGTGCACATCCCAATCAATGATCGCAACCCGGTTGATCTCTTTATATTTGTTCTGGGCATACCGCGCCGCGACAGCGACGTTGTTGAACAGGCAAAATCCCATCGCGTGTTCCGCGGTTGCGTGATGTCCGGGCGGCCGTGCGGCAACAAAGGCATTTTCCGCCTCGCCCTGCATTATTGCATCGACGGCCGTTATCGCTCCTCCGGCGGCATAGAGGGCAGCATCAAAGGATGCCATTGAGATGACCGTATCCGAATCCAGCCGATCGAGCCCGTTCGCAACAGCATTTTCTATTCGCCTGAAATGTTCTTTTGTGTGGGCCGCCTGAACAACGCCCTGGCCCGCCTTTTCCGGCGTTATCTCAATGATCGAACTCCAAAGCGGCCCATCGCTTTTTAGCGCTTCAATGACGGTCCGGTACCGCTCAGGCGTTTCAGGATGCCCGGGGCCGGTCTCGTGCTTCTGGTAAATGGGGTGATGAACGATCGCCGTTTTCATTGCTTACTATTCACTATGAACTATCCACTTGTCGCTGTAAAACAAGGGCAGAGGCTTCATTGAACGCTCGTTGGTCTTAGATCAATATTCGATGATATATTTCTACTCTTAATGGCCAATCCCAGCAAGATCAAGGTGATCGACTCGCATACCGGCGGCGAGCCGACGCGTGTTGTCGTGGAGGAATTTCCAGACCTTGGCGCGGGTTCGATGGCCGCAAGGCTGGAGGTTTTTCGCCGCCAGCATGACCGGCTGCGTACCGCCATCGTGTGCGAACCACGCGGGCACAACGCTATCGTTGGAGCACTGCTCTGTGAACCTGTCGATCCATCGGCGGCCGCGGGTGTGATCTTTTTCAACAACGTTGGTTACTTGGGAATGTGCGGCCACGGAACGATCGGGCTGATCAAAACGCTTGAATACATGGGCCGCATTTCCGCGGGTGTTCACAAGATCGAAACGCCGGTTGGCACGGTTGAAGCGGAATTGAACGCGGACGGCACGGTGACGATAACGAATGTCCCAAGCTTTCGATTTGCGGCGGGCACTGTGGTCGAGGTTGACGGCTACGGCACGGTTACCGGCGATATAGCCTATGGCGGCAACTGGTTTTTCCTGATCAGCGCGTCGCCGGTCAGCATCGAATTGTCCAATCTTCGCGAGCTCACAGAATTTGCATCCGCCGTGCGGCAGGCTCTCGGCCAAAGCGGCATCACGGGTGCCGATGGGGCGGAGATCGACCACATCGAACTTTTCGCTGACTCGACTTCGGCCAACAGCCGCAATTTTGTCCTTTGCCCCGGCCTCGAGTACGACCGGTCGCCGTGCGGTACAGGCACGAGCGCTAAACTCGCTTGCCTGTACGCGGACGGAAAGCTTAAAGAAGGTGAAACGTGGCGGCAGGAGAGTGTTATCGGCAGCGTGTTCGAAGGCCGCGTTCGCATCGACGACGGCCGGGTGATACCGGTCATAACCGGCACGGCGCACGTGACCGCCGAGCTTGAATTGATACTTGGCACTGACGACCCGTATCGTTTTGGAATTGGCTGATGCAGATATTTGATGCAGCTATAATAGGGGCCGGGATCGTTGGTGCAGCGTGCGCGGCCGCATTGAGCCGTGAGAAATTAAAGGTCGTTGTCATCGATGCCTACGGACCGGCAACCGGAACGACGGCGGCCGGAATGGGACACATCGTCGCAATGGACGACAGCGAGGCCCAATTCGCCCTGACCAATTATTCGCGAAAGTTGTGGAATGCGCTTGCCGAAGAGCTTCCGCTGGAGTGTGAATACGAACGATGCGGTACGATCTGGGTTGCTACGAACGAAGCCGAAATGGATGAGGCCCGCAAAAAGCAGGATCACTATGCCGCGCACGGAATAGAAGCTGAAATGCTCAACACAAAAGCTCTGCTAGAGGCCGAACCAAATTTGGCCGAAAGTTTGGCTGGCGGCCTGTTGGTCAGAGGCGATTCTGTCGTTTACCAGATCGGTGCGGCCCAGTACCTTTTGGATAAGGCAGTCAACCTTGGGGCCGAAGTACGGATCGGCGGCCGAGCAAAAAAGATCACGAAAGGCCGTGTGGAATTGATGGGCGGCGAGATAATTGCAGCGGAGCATATTATCAACGCTGCCGGCGCGGCAGCATCCGAGCTCTCACCGCAGCTTAAGATCGTAAAGCGCAAGGGCCATCTTGTGATCACAGACCGCTACAACGGCTTTATCCGCCACCAACTGATCGAACTTGGCTATCTACGCTCTGCGCACGGCCGCGATGCCGATTCGGTCGCCTTCAACGTACAGCCGCGCAAAACTGGTCAGATACTGCTTGGCTCGTCGCGGCAGTTTGGTGCGGAAACGAACGAGATAGATACGGCTATCGTTCGACGCATGACGGCCCGGGCGTTCGAATACATGCCGCGGATGAAAAGGCTGTCCGTCATTCGCACCTGGACCGGGTTTCGGCCCGCAACACCGGACAACCTTCCATATATTGGAAAGATCCCGGGCTTTGAAAAAGTTTATGCAGCGGCCGGCCATGAAGGCCTTGGCATTACAACTTCGCTTGGCACTGCCGAACTTCTCGCCGCTGAGATACTTGGACGGCGGCCCGCCATCTCGCCGGAACCTTACAGTCCGTCACGAAACATTACACAACATTGATCACCATCTCGATAAACAGAAAGCAGGTCTCGGTGGCTGACGGCACAACGGTCGCGGCGGCTGTTCTGAATGCGGGCGAAACTGCATTTCGCACCTCGGTCAGCAGAGAGGCACGCAGCCCGCTGTGCGGTATGGGAATTTGCTTTGAGTGCCGATTGACGATCAACGGCGAACCGCATATTCGCAGCTGCACGCTTCTAGCCGAAGATGGAATGGAGGTTGTGACAGGTGAGTAGGGCCGCGGCCGACATTCTGATCGTTGGCGGCGGGCCGGCGGGTTTAGCCGCCGCAAGTGCCGCTGCGAGGCACGGCGGCCTTTCGGTAACCATTCTCGACAACAATCCTTTTTTTGGCGGCCAGATCTGGCGTCCGCAAACCGGAATCGCCAGATCAGCCCGCGCCAGGCGCCTGTTCAAGGAGATCGACGAAAAAGCGGTCACGATCATACGGAACGCCGAGGTCTTTGCGGCCGAAGCGGACGACCGCCTCATCGCGCAAACACCGGCGGGCCGCATTGATCTCAAGTTTGAGCAGTTGGTCCTCGCCACAGGCGCGAGAGAACGTTTTCTTCCCTTCCCCGGATGGGCCCTGCCAAATGTCATGGGTGCCGGCGGACTGCAGGCATTGGTCAAATGCGGTTTGAATGTAGCGGGCAAACGCGTGGTCGTGGCCGGCACCGGGCCTTTGCTCTTGGCGGTTGGAGAATATCTACGCTCAAAAGGTGCTCTCGTCGCGGCGATCGTCGAACAGGCAAACTCCGCCAGCGTATATAGGTTTGCCCGCGGCATGCTCAGGTCGCCGGCGAAGCTGTTTCAGGCAGCCGCTCTGCGCGCGAAACTGATCGGTATCCCATATCTGGCCGACAGCTGGGTAACAGCCGCGGAACTTGCGAGATCGCCGATCCGCAATGGCTTCGCCCCCGATGCGTCCGGCAGGGAGGGAACGCTTAGCGTAATGTTCTCGCGCAAGGGAAAGCCCGAAACTATCGAATGCGACTATCTGGCATGCGGATATCATCTGGTCCCTAACATCGAACTCGCGGGCCTGCTCGGATGCGAGGTCGTGGATGGGCATGTCGCCGCCGATGAATTTCAAAAAACCTCGATACCGAACATTTTCTGTGCCGGCGAACCGACGGGCATCGGTGGAGTAGAAAAGGCACTCATTGAAGGTGAGATCGCCGGCCTTGCCGCATCCGGCCATAAGGACAAGGCGTCTGTCTTGCTTCCGCGCGCCAACGAGGCCCGAAGATTTGCCGATTCGCTGAACGCCGCATTTGCACTGCGCGATGAGCTGAAGACGCTTGCGGATGACTCGACTATCGTTTGTCGCTGCGAAGACGTACAATATGGAAAACTTAAGGAATTCGACAACTGGCGATCTGCCAAGCTGCAGGCCCGATGCGGAATGGGCCCATGCCAGGGGCGAGTTTGCGGAGCGGCCGCGGAGTTTCTTTTTGGATGGAAAACCGGCTCGGTTCGCCCGCCGATATTTCCTGTCAGATCGGAGGACCTATGAATTTTGAATGGAAAGGCGTAATGCCCGCCATCACCACTTGTTTTGACGAGAATCTGCAGATCGACCACGAATTTACGGCGAAGCATGTCGCCTGGCTGGTCGAAAATGGATGCACTGGCATAGTGGCCAACGGCAGTATAGGCGAAGGCGGCACGATGTCGCTGGATGAGAAGATATCGCTTTGGAAAACGATCGTCGCATCGGTCGGTGACCGGGTTCCTGTGATCGCCGCCATCGCTTCGATGACGACCGCTGACGCGGTCTTACAGACAAAGGCGGCAGAGGATGCGGGCTGCAGCGGCGTGATGGTGCTGCCGCCGTATATCTATCGCGGTGACTGGCGCGAGATGAAACATCATGTTTCCGGGATCATCGGCTCCACGCCGCTTTCGTGCATGCTTTATAACAACCCTGTCGCGTACGGCACTGATTTTTTACCGGAACAGATCGCCGAACTGGCAAACGAACTGCCTAACCTGCACTCCGTAAAAGAATCAAGCACGGATGTCCGCCGCATCACTGCGATCCGGGCACTGGCGGGCGACCGTTTGAAAATTTTCGTTGGCGTCGATGACGCGATCGTCGAAGGCATCAACGCCGGTGCCGTCGGCTGGATAGCCGGTTTGGTAAGCGCGTTTCCTAAAGAATCCGTAGACCTGTTCAACTACGCGATCAATGGTGAGGCGGAAAGGGCTCGCGAACTTTACGAATGGTTTCTTCCGCTTCTTCGTCTCG
>JADLDC010000248.1 GCA_020846885.1 Acidobacteriota bacterium
GCTTGAGCAGCTTGGCGTTGACATAATAGAAGCCGGTTTCCCGATCGCGTCCGAAGGCGATTTCAACGCCGTTCGCGCCGTTTCCGCCGAATGCCGAAATGCGACCATCGCCGCTCTCGCCCGAACGATCGAAGGAGACATCTTCCGTGCGGGCGACGCTCTCAAAAATGCAGCCCGTTCACGCATCCACACGTTTGTTGCTACTTCAGATATACACCTTGAGTATAAGCTAAAGAAGACCAGGTCAGAAGTGCTGGCGATGACCCGCAAAGCTGTGCGGGCGGCCGCGGGACTGGCGGACGAAGTAGAATTTTCGGCTGAGGATGCGACCCGAAGTGACATTGAATTTATCTGTGAGGTATTTGCGGCCGCGGTCGAAGAAGGTGCGACGATCCTGAACGTACCGGATACGGTCGGCTATACGCTTCCGACGGAATACGCCAACTTGATCCGCACCGTCAAACAAAGAGTGGTTGGTGACCGTGATGTTACGATCAGCGTTCATTGCCACAATGATCTTGGCCTTGCCGTCGCAAACAGCCTTGCCGCGGTCGAGGCGGGGGCACGGCAGGTCGAATGCACCATCAACGGAATTGGCGAACGTGCCGGCAATGCTTCGCTTGAAGAATTCGTTATGGCATGCGCCGTTCGTGCGGACAAGATGCCGTTTGCGAACAATATCAATACGGCCGAAATATATTCGACCAGCTCGCTGCTTTCGTCGATCATCAGTTTTGGTGTCCAGCCGAACAAGGCCATTGTCGGCCGCAACGCCTTTGCACACGAGGCCGGCATTCACCAGCACGGCGTGTTGAGCAACCCGCTTTGTTACGAGATAATGACGCCGGAATCGGTCGGCATTCCAAAGAACGATATCGTGCTTGGCAAACACTCAGGCCGGCATGCGTTGACATCGCGGTATGAGGAACTCGGCTTTACCTTCGATCAGGAAGAGATCTCCGATATTTACACCCGTTTTGTCGAACTGGCCGATAAGAAAAAGAATATTTACGAACAGGACCTGATCGGAATCGTTCATGAGCGCTCGGCGACATTGATCGCGGCATGATCGCAGCTTTTAGAGAAAAAGCGGTATGAAAATAACAGTACTTCCCGGCGACGGCATTGGGCCCGAAGTAACACGCGAGGCGATGGACGTGCTGGCCAGCGTCGCTGCTGCCTTCGGGCTTGAGATCGAAACCGAAGAACATTTTATTGGCGGCGTAGCGATCAAGGAAAAAGGCTCGCCGCTGCCGGATGAGACCAGAGAGGCATGCCTTAGCAGTGACGCTGTTTTTCTCGGTGCGGTCGGTTCGCCCGATTTTGACGATCTGCCGCCGGAGAAAAGGCCCGAGATCGGCTTGCTTGGATTGAGAAAAGCGCTCGGCGGTTTTGCCAATCTTCGCCCTTCAAAGGCGGTGAATGCCCTGATCGATTCGTCTCCGCTGCGGCGTGAGATATTTGCCGGCACTGATCTGCTTATCGTCCGCGAGCTGCTTGGCGGGCTTTATTTCGGCACGCCGCGCGGGTTTGAAGACGGCCGCACCGGCGGATATAACACGATGCGTTATTCTGTCGAAGAGGTCGAGCGCGTCGCCCGCGTTGCTTTTGAATCCGCCCGCGGCCGCCGAAAAAAGGTGACGTCCGTCGATAAGGCAAATGTGCTTGAAACCTCGCAGATCTGGCGTGAAACGGTAACGCGCATTGCGGCAGATTACCCGGATGTCGAGCTTGAGCATCTATTCGTCGATGCCTGTGCGATGCATCTGGTCACGGCGCCGACACAGTTCGATGTGATCCTGACCGAAAACCTGTTCGGCGACATACTTTCAGACGAAGCGGCTGTTTTGACCGGTTCGCTCGGGATGCTCGCGTCGGCGACTATCGGCTCCGATATCGGCCTTTACGAACCGGTCCACGGCTCGGCCCCGCAGATCGCGGGTAAGAATATTGCAAACCCGCTTGGTGGCATCGCTTCGGCGGCGATGCTGCTGCGATATTCAGCGAAGAATGAAGCGGCAGCCGCCGCGATCGAACTTGCTATCGAAAAGGTGCTTGACGAAGGTTATCGAACCGCCGATCTTGCTCGCGAAGGATACCCGAAGTTCGTCTCGACAGCAGAAATGGGCCGGCTTGTCCGTGAACAAATAGCCGCCAATCTAAAGGTGAGAACCACGGGACAGTCGATCTAGTGGATTGTAACAGAGAATTCGGAAGTAGTTCTAGCCGTTCTCTTCTTCCTTCGCGAACTTTGAGTCCTCCCTTTGAGGCCTTTGTGTTAACGGTTTTTCTTAACACAAAGGTCACCAAGTTGAAGACACAAAGAGCACAAAAGTACTTGCGATTCAACTGTTACAGTCCACTAGGACATGCGCGGTTGCTTGTTTCTTTTTGTTTATTTTTGAGAGTGAAAGCAGTTTGACCACCGAATAGGACGAACGAGAAGAAAAAGAAAGATAGTGGAAGAATGAAGACGCTTTACGACAAGATCTGGGAATCTCACGTTGTTCACGAGGAAGCGGGCAAGCCGGTGCTTCTTTATATTGATCTGCATTTGATCCACGAGGTAACGTCGCCGCAGGCGTTCGAGGGGTTGAGGCTGAACGGCCGAAAGGTCCGCCGTCCCGATCTTACTTTTGCGACGGTCGATCACGCCATCCCGACGCTCAACCGGCACCTTCCGTTCAAAGATCCCATCGCGGCCCAGCAGGTCGAAACGCTTCGTCAAAACACGCGTGATTTTGGCGTGAAATTCTATGATCTCGACGCGGTCCAGCAAGGCATTATTCACGTTTTCGGGCCCGAGCAAGGATTGACCCAGCCGGGCATGACGATCGTTTGCGGCGACTCGCACACCTCCACGCATGGAGCGTTCGGCGCTCTTGCATTCGGCATTGGCACAAGTGAGGTCGAGCACGTTTTTGCAACGCAGACGCTTCAGCAGAAAAAGGCGAAGAATCTACAGATAAACGTCGAAGGCGAATTGCAGTTCGGCGTGACCGCAAAAGATGTGATACTTGCGATCATCAACCGCATCGGCACCGACGGCGGCAACGGACACGTCATCGAATACACCGGTTCCGCCATTCGCGGCCTATCGATGGAAGGCCGAATGACCGTCTGCAATATGAGCATCGAGGCCGGTGCAAAGGCCGGCCTGATCGCACCGGACGACAAGACATTCGAATTTTTAAAGGGCCGGCGATACGCACCGTCGGGCGAAAGATGGGAGCAGGCGGTGGAAGCATGGTCATCTCTCCCGACAGACGCCGGAGCGGCATTCGACAAGACTGTCGAGTTCGATGCCGCATCGATCGAGCCGTTTGTGACATGGGGAACTTCGCCGGGAATGTCGGCACCAGTAACACGGACGGTCCCTGATCTGCCGGATAGTTCGGACGAAAACGACAGGAAGTCGTTCGAACGTGCCCTCGAATACATGGGCCTAGAACCCGCGCAGAAGATAGAGGATATCTCTATTGACCGCGCGTTCATTGGATCATGCACAAACTCGCGGATCGAAGACCTGCGCGAAGCTGCCAAGGTTGCGAAGGGCCATAAGGTAAACAGAAAGGTCAACGCGATGATCGTTCCCGGCTCGATGCTTATCAAACAGCAGGCTGAGGATGAAGGCCTCGCGCAGATCTTTCTCGACGCAGGATTTGAATGGCGCGACGCAGGCTGTTCGATGTGTTTGGCAATGAACGATGACATCCTTGCCGAAGGCGAACGCTGTGCATCGA
>JADLDC010000249.1 GCA_020846885.1 Acidobacteriota bacterium
AAGATCGAATCCGTGGCCCAATGAAAGAACAGCCAGATCAAGCCCAGGACAATGATCATCGCATAAGCGCGCAATGCCGATGCGGATATCTTTTTTTCGGTTCTTTCGCTCATTTCTTTGTTCGGAGTTACTGTTGCGACAGATTTTCGCCGGTAGCGGCGGTCATTACCTTCTCCGGTGTCGCGTCTGCCCGCGAAAATTCGCCAGTCATACGCCCTTCATGCAGCACGAGTATTCTGTCAGAAAGTCCCAGGACCTCGGGCAGTTCCGAAGAAACAAGTATGATCGCCAGGCCTTCCTTAGCGAGTTTATTTATCTCTGTGTATATCTCCTGTTTTGCCCCGACGTCGATGCCGCGGGTCGGCTCATCAAGGAAAAGTACTTTGGGGCCGGTCAACAGCCACTTGCCCAACACGACCTTTTGCTGATTTCCGCCGGATAACGTGCCGGCAACAGTCAGCGGCGAGTTGGCCTTGATATGCAGCGACGACATCGGCACGCGCACGGCTGCGATCTCGCGCGAACGGTTGGTCAGCATCCTGCCGGAAATTGACTTCAGCCCGGCAAGCGTCATGTTGTCCATGATCGTCTGATCTAGGATAAGGCCGAATCGTTTTCGGTCTTCGGTGACAAAAGCAATACCATTGGAAATTGCGTCGCTCGGTGAATCGATCTGAACGGGCTGGCCCTCAACCGAGATCTCACGCGAATAATTGCCCTGCCATGCGCCGAACAGGGCGGTCAGCAGTTCGGTGCGGCCCGCTCCCATCAGGCCCGCGACGCCAAGCACCTCACCCTTGCGGACAGAAAACGAGACGTTATCAACAACCTTCTTGGCCGGATCGTCAACCGAATAGGCCGTCAGGCCCGTGACCGCCAGAGCGACATCGCCAAGAGCGTGTTCGACCTTTGGGAAAATGTCTCCGACCTCGCGGCCGACCATCAGCTGGATCACTTTTTCCTTGTTCAGATCCGAAGCGGCGTGAGTTGCGACCGTGCGGCCATCGCGTAAAACCGTGATGCGGTCGCTCATCTCAAAGACCTCATCAAGCTTGTGCGAAATGTAGATCATCCCGACACCGTCGGCCTTGAGCTTTGCCAATATCGAGAAAAGCGTCTCTACTTCGGATTCGGTCAATGCCGCGGTAGGTTCATCCAATACAAGTATCTTCGCCTTTTTTGAAAGGGCCTTCGCGATCTCGACCAACTGCTGCTGGCCAATGCCAAGGCTTCCGACCGGAACGCGCGGGTCGATCTGCAGATTAAGGTCCTTTAGCAGCTTCGACGCCCGGTGATAGAGCGCCGACCAATCGATCACGCCAAGCTTCGACGGGGCTTGTCCGAGAAAGATATTCTCGCCGACCGTTAGTTCCTTGACCAGCGAAAGTTCCTGAAAGATGATCGCAACCCCGGCATTTTCAGAGTCGCGAACGTTTCTGAACTGCTGCGGCCGGTCGTTTATCAATATCTCGCCTTCGTAGGTGCCGGCCGGATAGACGCCGGAGAGCACCTTCATCAGCGTCGATTTACCCGCGCCGTTTTCGCCGACCAGCGAATGGAACTCACCGGCCTCGAGCGTGAAGCTCACACCATCCAGCGCCCGGACACCCGGAAACTCTTTGACGATGCTCCTCATTTCGAGCAAGGACATAGGCTATTGAATTCTGCTAAACGGATTCTGAGAAAAGGACTCGAAGTGATTCTACACGCATCTTGCGCGAAAACCCAAATTCTCAAGTAAATCGTTTTTGTACTACGCTCAGAGCCTCATATCGCTGCTGCGTTCGGATGCCGCAATAGCGGGCGGTGTAACGAAGCAGGGCCGGTTCAGAATTTCTGGGTGCATATCCTATAATCTAAGCCTATGCCTGAAAGCACTGCGATAGAATCCGTCCTTAACGAATCACGACTTTTTCCGCCGCCCGCCTCGTTCTCGGCAAACGCGCATATCAAGAGTTTTGAGGAATACGAGCGGCTGTATGCCGAGGCCGAGGCCGATCCGGAGGCATTCTGGGCAAAACAGGCCGAAGAGCTTCATTGGTTCAAGAAATGGGACAGGGTGCTTGAATGGAATGAGCCGTTCGCAAAATGGTTCGTGGGCGGCAAGATCAATATTTCGTACAACTGCCTGGACCGGCACCTCACAACGTGGCGAAAGAACAAGGCCGCCTTTATCTGGGAAGGTGAGCCGGGCGAACAGCGTACACTGACCTATTTGCAGCTTCATCGAGAGGTTTGCCGGTTCGCAAACGTCTTGAAAAAGCTTGATGTAGAGACGGGCGACCGCGTGGCGCTGTATATGCCGATGGTGCCTGAGCTTGCGATAGCAATGCTGGCCTGTGCCCGGATAGGAGCGGCACACACCGTTGTCTTCGGCGGTTTTTCGGCCGATGCGATCCGCGACCGCGTGATCGACGGCGGCTGCAAATTGATAATCACGGCGGACGGGGCCTATCGCCGCGGGTCGGAAATAAAGCTGAAATCGATAGTCGATGAGGCCGCCGCACAAACACCGCTGGTCGAGAATATCATCGTTTTTCGGCGTACGGGCTCCGAAATAAAAATGCGGGCGGGACGCGACCATTGGTGGCATCAATTGATGGAAACGGTCGATGCCGATTGCCCGGCCGAACCGCTTGATTCGGAAACACCGCTTTTTATCTTGTACACATCGGGCACGACCGGTAAACCCAAAGGCATTCTGCACACGACCGGCGGTTACCTGACCCAGGCGGCCTGGACGACGAAGCTTGTCTTTGATCTGAAGGATGATGATGTTTATTGGTGTACGGCCGATATCGGATGGGTGACCGGACACAGCTATGTTGTTTACGGCCCGCTGGCGAACGGCGCGACCGTTTTTATGTATGAAGGTGCCCCAAACTTTCCAGACCTTGACAGGTTTTGGGACATCATTGAACGAAATAGAATTACGATCTTCTACACCGCGCCGACAGCCATCCGGGCGTTTATCAAATGGGGCGAACAATATCCGCTAAAACACGATCTTTCATCGCTAAGGCTGCTCGGAACGGTCGGCGAGCCGATAAACCCGGAAGCATGGATCTGGTACCACGAGATCATCGGAAAGGGGAAATGCCCGATCGTAGATACGTGGTGGCAAACGGAAACGGGTACGATAATGATCTCGCCGCTGCCCGGGGCAACGCCAACCGTTCCCGGAACGGCGACCAGGCCGCTGCCGGGCATTTTGCTGGACATCGTTACCAAAACAGGCAAGCCTGTCGGCGTAAATGAAGGCGGATATCTGGTTGCCAAACATCCGTGGCCGTCAATGCTGCGGACGGTTTGGGGCGACGACGAAAGGTACAAACAGGCCTATTGGTCCGAGATCCCGGGATATTATTTCGCCGGCGATGGTGCAAGGCGTGATGAACGCGGCTATTTTTGGATAATGGGCCGCGTTGATGACGTGATAAACGTAAGCGGCCATCGGCTGGGTACCGCTGAGGTCGAGTCGGCGCTTGTCTCGCATGATTCCGTTGCCGAGGCCGCAGTGGTCGGACGCCCGGACGACTTGAAAGGACAGGCCATCGCCGCATTTGTTACACTCGAAGGCGGGCGAAAAGGCAGTGATGAACTAAAGAACGAACTGCGGGCCCATGTCGCCAAGGAGATAGGGGCATTGGCAAAGCCGGACGATATCCGGTTTACGGATGCTTTGCCTAAAACACGTTCGGGCAAAATAATGCGGCGGCTGCTTCGCGAGGTTGCGGCGGGCGGGCAAGTCGCGGGCGATGTAACGACACTCGAAGATCTTTCGGTGCTCGAAAAACTCCGCGAAGACGAAGAATAGAATGGCGGGAAAACCAAGTATCTCAGCATCAACCATCGAGCTTGCCGAAGCGGGCCGCGAATTCTATCGCCGCGGCTGGGTGCTCGGGACCAGCGGAAATTTCAGCATGCTTCTTGCCCGCAAACCGCTGCGCATTTGCGTTACGGCAAGCGGTATCGAGAAAGGGAATCTCGATGAAACAAATTTCCTGGAGCTGGACGACGATGCCGAGATATTACAGGGCTTTGGCAAACCGTCGGCCGAAACGCTTTTGCATCTGGCGATATACCGGTTTATGCCAAAAGCGCGGTCTATCCTGCACACGCATTCGGTTTGGGGCACGATACTTTCAGACCACTTTTTCGAGCAGGGCACGATCGAGATCAACGGCTATGAAATGCTGAAAGGCCTAGCCGGTGTGAATACGCACGAGCATCACGAGCGGGTCCCGATCATCGAAAATTCGCAGGATTACATTGCCCTGTCGCATGTGCTGGAAAACGTCATCCGCGACAACGATGGGATCCACGGTATCTATTTAAGAAGACACGGCCTTTATACCTGGGGCGAGAGCGTCGCCGAAGCTCGCAGGCACATTGAAATATTCGAATTTCTCTTTGAAGTTATCGGCCGCCAGCTAAAATAGGCAGAAACACGACCGGTAGGGAGTGTGCCTCGTTGGATTTTGGATTTTAGATTTTGGATTTTGGATTTTGCCTTGATTCGCAATTCCAATGTAGCTAGAGCTATGGCAGTTGTAAACATTCCAGATAAACATCTAACGCTGAAGTCCGTCTCTGAGATCGAAACCTTTCTCGGTACCATCGGTGTCGCTTACGAACGCTGGGAAAATCTGAAACAGATTTCCGCGGACGCGAGCGATCAGGAGATCCTTGACGGCTACGCCGCCGAGATCAATGCCTTAAAACAGAAGGGCGGATATGTGGCGGCGGATGTCATCAACATTGTCCCAACGACGCCGGGGCTTGATGAGATGTTGGGCAAATTTAATAAGGAACATTGGCACGCCGAGGACGAGGTCCGGTTTATTGTAAAAGGGCACGGCCTGTTTCATATTGCCCCTGAAGACGGCGACGTTGTCTCGATAGAAATGGAAGCAGGCGATCTGATCTGCGTTCCAAGCGGTGCTCGTCATTGGTTCAATCTCTGCGGTGATCGAACGGTGCGGGCGATCCGCTTGTTCAAGGATTCATCAGGCTGGACCCCGCAATACACAAATTCCGGCGTGGACGCTGGATACGAGCCGGTCTGCTTTGGCCCAAGCCATATACCGCCGGCCGTGTGAATGGATAGCCGCAAAAGGCGCAAGATGCGCGAAAAAAGAGATATTACTTTTGCGCGTCTTGCGCATTTTTGCGGCAATAGCTTATGAAAGCCATCCTTCTCGACATCGAAGGCACGACAACGCCGATCAGCTTTGTGCACGAAACGCTCTTTCCTTACGCGAGGGCGCGTGTGCCGGGGTTTGTTCTGGATAACTTGAGCGATCTTAAATTCGAGATCGAACAGCTTGCCGGAGAACACCTGACAGAGAACGGATATGATCGGGAAT
>JADLDC010000250.1 GCA_020846885.1 Acidobacteriota bacterium
AATCGGCGGTTGACGAGCTGCGGAGCCTTGCGGTTGACTCATTGACGCCTGAGGAATCAAAGGAATTCCTGCATCAGCTAAAACAAAAGGTGATCTAAAGTTAATGTAGAACATCAGGCGTCGGAGAATCGACGTCTAATGTAACAGATGAAGTTTTGGGCCATGGATATACGAAATATCTCAACACTTTCAATAGAGGAAAAGATCGGCCAATTGTTTTTTATTGGCGTACCGACAGATAGCGTCGACGAAACGACGCGGCGGCTGATGGCAGACATCAGGCCGGGCGGAATTTGTCTGTTTGCGCGAAATATCAAGGAAGCTCGGCAAACACGCGATCTATTGGATGAATTGCGGTCGCTCGCTGCCATCGAACCATTTCTAAGCGTTGACCAGGAAGGCGGCCTGGTCGACAGGATAAAGCGCATTTTCGGGCCTATGCCCGCCGGAGCGCGTATATCGAATCCGGAAACGGCCGAGGCCCAGGCCGAAATAATTGCCGCAGCACTGCGAATTCTCGGATTCAATATGGATTTCGCGCCGGTTGTTGATGTCGTTGACGAGCCGCGGGCAAAGTTTACAAATGGCCTTCGCGCAAGGGCATACGGCCATTCAGCAAACGACGTGATCGCCATTGGCTCGCGATTTCTTGAGACCCTGCTGTCAAATGGCGTGATAGGCTGTATAAAGCATTTTCCGGGCCTCGGGGCCGCCGAGGTCGATTCGCACGAAGAGTTGCCGACCGTCGGCATATCAGAGGATGAATTTAGGGCGGTCGATCTACATCCGTTTCAGCATCTAATATCGACCGGGCAGGCACGCGCCGTGATGGTCGCCCACGCCGCCTATCCAAATTTGGACTTGCAGGAAACAGGCCAAGATGGCAAACTTTTACCTGCCTCGCTTAGCTTCAACTTCGTGACCAAACTGCTCAGAAACGAACTTAGATTTGACGGCCTTGTCGTGACCGACGATATGGAGATGGGCGCTATCGTCAGGAACTATGGGATCGGCGAGGCTTCGGTTATGGCCCTTGCCGCCGGCCAGGACATGCTGGCGATATGCGCCGGTGTTGATTCGATCTTTGCGGCACGGGACGCGGTTTCGGCCGCGGTCGAAACAGGCAGGTTAGATACGGCGGCCATTGACCGCTCGCTGGAGCGGATCATTCGGCTAAAGGCTGACATCTCGCCGCCGCTTGACTTCGAGCCCGAGCAGATCGGCTCTCTCTCCAAAAGAATTGAAGAATTAAACGGCAGTTTGTCGTAAAACCCGACGGAGGTCCACTCGATTTGAAAAGATCCCTAACGCTTTTATTTTTGCTCAGCCTTGCCATTTTTTCGGCATGCCGGCGTACGAATTCAGAATACGTCACGGTTGCCTTGTCCGAACCTTTTACCGGCTTCGATACCTTGACAACGGAAAAGTCGGATGCCGCGGCCGAGCGTGTGCGGAGCCTGATGTTCAATTCACTTGTGCGCAAAAATGCAAGTTTTGATTATGAAGGCGAGCTGGCAAAGGAGATCAAGACCTCCGAGGACGGAAAGGCGATCACCTTCATTTTGCGAGACAATGTGAAGTTTCATGATGGAAAGCCTTTTACGTCGGCAGACGTCAAGTACACGTTCGATGAACTGTTTCGCACCAAGGGCTACAAGTCGTTTGCGTTCTATGACACGGTGAACAAAGCTCCGGCCGCGCATATTATCTCGATAGATACGCCCGACGCGGGCACGGTCGTTTTCAATCTTGCCCGGCCCGAGTTGAAGAACCAACTTCTTTCAAATCTCGTCGCGATCCCTATTATTTCACAAGGTTCTTCGGCCCAGATCAAAGCGGCGCCGGTTGGCACCGGCCCTTTCAAGTTCGTCTCGTTCGATCAATCACAGAATACGGTCGATCTCGCGGCGTTCCCCGATTATTGGGAGGGAGCTCCGAAGGTCGCAAAACTCAGGGTAAAAACTGTTACCGATGCGAGCGCCTTGCAGGCAGAACTTCAAACAGGCGGTGTTGACCTTGCTCCTGTCCCTTCCAATTTGCCGCCGGACAGCCTGAAGCAATTGGCCGCCTTGCCGAATTTGAAGGTCGAACAGTTCGATGGCTCGAACATTCAGTACATTGGCCTGAACACGACTTCCCCGCCGCTCGACAAGGTCAAGGTCAGACAGGCGATCGGCTATGCGATCGATCGGAAAAAGATAATTGACGAACTGCTTTCCGGCCAGGCAAAGATCGCCTACTCCGTCTTGCCGGAGGCCAGTTGGGCATATACGGCAGGGGTTAAATATGACTATGACCCGGCCAGGGCAAAACAGCTCTTGGCCGAGGCCGGCTACAAGAATGAGCCGATTACCTTTAAGTTCTCATCCGGAAATGCCGCCTACAGCAGCTACGCGCAGGCCATCCAGAATATGCTTGTCGAAGCGGGCCTGAATGTTCAGATAGAAACGCTTGACCCGAACACGATCCGCGAAAATCTGGCAAAAGGGCAATTCCAGATGAACACGGGCGCATGGATCGGCGGCAACCAGGACCCGCTGTTTCTGAAAGACCTCTTTACGACCGGCAAAATTCCCGGCGAAGGCGTTAGCTGCTGCAACCGCAGCCGCTACTCAAACCCTGAGGTGGATAATCTACTGAACGCCGCGGTCAACGAAACGGACCGGCCAAAGGCCAAAGATCTGTACCAGCGCGCGTGGACATTGATCAGTTCTGACTTGCCTCTCGTTCCGCTGTGGTACCCGGCAAATATGGTCGTTGCCAATAAGCGAATAGGGAACATTTCAATAAATCCAAGCGGTGATTGGAGCTTCATTAAAGATATAACTGTCAGCAATTAGCGAGTTACATCTTATGTACTACGCGAGGGGGTGCTCATCGCACTGCACGAGCTATCCATGTGGAGTGATTCGTGTATTTTGCGTCTTTGTTTCGAGCATTTCGTGGTTCTGGTCTTTGGCTTTGCGGGATAGGCTCAATTCAAGAATTTTGTGGTCAGATCCTCGGCCTCGCCCAAACACAGAGCTCGAACTGCGCAATTCGAATTCGCCATGCAGCCAGGCTGTTGGGAAGTGTCGTGATCTTGTCGTGCTTGACGGCAAAATTCTTGTTCCGGCGTTTCTTTGCGGCTCTGCAACTTTGCGGGAAACCCGGCGTTACTTTACGCAGAGAGACGTAAGGTAAAATACCCGGTCCTACAAGATCAGGCCGATATCGTTTTCGGCGGCACTTGGCACTAACTTGACAAATCCGCCACACACGGTAAAATTTCAATTTGCGTGCGGGAATAGCTCAGTTGGTAGAGCGCAACCTTGCCAAGGTTGAGGTCGCGAGTTCGAGTCTCGTTTCCCGCTCCATTCTTCATAAGTAGGCAGTTCGCGGTCGGCAGAAGGCAGTGAAGTTTTTTCGGACTGCTAATCTGCCAAGTGCAAACTGCCTACTTCCATTTTAGGGCGGCGTAGCCAAGTGGTAAGGCAGAGGTCTGCAAAACCTTTATTCATCGGTTCGATTCCGATCGCCGCCTCCAATAACTTCCCTCTTTTCAATAACTTACATCCCGATAATTTTGAGGATTTTTGTGCGATTTTGCATTATCGTATGATTATCGTAACCCATCGCGCTCGCCGGCTCAGTTTTCCATATTTTAACCTCAGAATTCCCAATCTCCCCGGTTGCCCACACTTGTGTTCGTCGAACGGCCCGGATGCGTACCGCTTACGATTGGTCTTTTGGTTCGAGGAGATTTTCGGCCCTCCGTTTTATAGGTATAGTTTGCCTACAGCCGCCTGTTCGGGGACATTCGTTGTCCCTCGACCGGCGCTAGAATCCATATTGTTATGAATGTTGTTATGAATGAAATTATTCGTCCCAAATCAAGGGTTTATCTGCGAGCCTTGGCACGAGTTGCCAGGATTCATGTTGAGATTGCTAGAGGTTCATACCCGAGCATAAGTACACTTGCGAGACTCTTGGAAGTAAACCAACGTACCGTTAAGCGGGATCTGGCAGTTCTACGCGATTCGCTGAATGCTCCGCTCAAATACAACCGACGCAGGAAAGGCTATTGTTTTGCTGTCGACGGCTGGCTCCTGCCCGTGCAACGACTGACCGAGGGCGACCTGCTTTCATTTTTCATTGCCGAAAACGCCCTGCGGCTGACCGGCCAAACGCCGCACGCTTTACAGCTAAAATCTTCACTTGCCAAAATTGCTTCGCTTCTACCAGAAGAAGTTATAATAAACCTTGCTTCTTTAGGAGAAACTATCAGTTTCCAAAATCTCCCATACGTTGCGGTTGACCCGAATCTTCTGAACGCCGTCGCGGCGTGCGCGTTGTCGGAACGCACGGTAGAATTCGACTATTACTCACCGCACAGCCAACGAAAATCACACCGCCGCGCCGACATTCACATTCTTCACAATTTCGCGGGCGATTGGTTTGCTGTTTCGTTCGACCATCAGAGCGGTGAATTTCGGGATTTTCACGTCGGACGGATGACCAATTTTCGCGAAACGGGCAGCTTTTTTGAAAAGCAGAAAAGCTGGCACGCTGATGAGTATCTGCAAACTGGTTTTTCGATGATGCGCGGCGGTCGCTTGACCTCGGTCGAGATTCACTTCGACGCTTTTCAAGCACAATGGATTCGCGAGCGGCATTTCTTCCACCCGGAAGAAAGTCGCGAAGAACTCCCGGACGGATCTTTGCGCCTCTCTTTCAAAATCGGCGAAAAAGCGCTCAAAGCAGTCGCTCGCTTTTGCTTGACTTACTCCGGCCACTGCCGCGCCGAAAAACCGAATAAATTGAAGGCCTTGATTCGAGAAAAATTACGAAAAGGATTGAGTTTGCACGTATGAAAGATGCCAGCAGAACATGGAGCGGTCGTGATTGCGACGAGAAGATAAAAATAAACGTAGCCTTTCCTTTGCAAGGGCAAAGGCTTCCGGCCGATCACGGCTATCAGCTTTTCGCCGCTGTGAGCAAAATAATTTCTGAATCTCACGATTTGGAAAAGTCCGAAAAATGGCTCGGTGTCGAATTGATCAGCGGCGTTCCATTCGATAGAGGTCTTATCGTGCTGCCAACGAGAAATGCGAGGTTGAATCTGCGCATTCCGGCGGACAAATTCGGTGAGGTTATTCCGCTTGCCGGAAAAAGTCTTGATATCGGCGGCCACCGAATCAGGCTGGGAATACCGACGGCACGACCTTTGCAGCCCGTATCTTCGCTTTATTCGCGAATCGTGACTTTCCGCAACTCGATGGAGATTCCCAAATTCCTCGAAACCGCCGAAAAGGAGCTTGCCCAAAAGGAAATCAAGGCAACGCTCGAACTCCCCAAAGAAGGCCGCAGCCGCCAACGCCGAATCATCACCATCAAAGGCAAAAAAATCGTCGGCTTCTCCATCATCGCCCGCAAACTTTCCGACGAAGACTCGATAAAACTACAACACTTAGGCCTCGGCGGCCGCCGCTCCATGGGCTGCGGAATTTTTAATCCGATTCGAAAACCAATCGACTTTGAGGTAGAAAATTATGGGGTTTGAAACGCTTTTGGCAAAGAGTATCGATGAATCCGCCGGTAAGATTCCGACCTACGCTCGTCTTTTGCCGCATTTACGATTGGTTCAGGACGCCGGGGAAGCCATTTTTGAAATGGTCGGCGAGAAGGTCTTAGAACAAATCGACTTGAACGATGAAGTTTGGCATTCGCGGTTAAAAAGAGGTTTGTCCATTGCGTGTTTGTGTCATGACATCGGCAAAGCGAATGACGGTTTTCAGAAGATGGTTCGCGGCGAAATCTCGCCAAAGGAGCAACCGATCCGGCATGAACTGTTGAGCGCGTTGTTGCTCGCCCGGAAAGGAGAGGTGCGAGATTGGGCGTTGAATCTTTTGAGTTGCGAAGGCAGATTTGATGATGCGGATGAATTGCTAGAATACGTTATCGCCGCGGTCGCGGGCCATCACCGAAAATTGGACGAAGAATGGAAAAAAGCCTCGATTGCTTTACACGACGGCGGCTGCGGACAAAACGTAAGGATGTTTCTGACACACGAAAACCTGAAACCGCTTTTCAGGGGCGAAGTCAGCGAAGAGTTAGAAATTGATTTGTCGGAAGACTTCCTCAAAAAAGAGAGAAAAGTTTTTCACAAAGGCAGCATTCGTTTCGCGGATGGTCTGGAAAACAACAGTGATTGGTGGCGGTTTGCCGCCGTTTTGAAAGCCTTGACTTCAGCGGCTGACGTTGCCGGAAGCGCATTGCCGGAAAAAGACGAAACACCGCGAGACTGGATCAAATTAAATCTCGCCGATAAGCAATTTCTCAAAGCTGAACAAATGCGCGAAGTTGTCAATGCAAGTTTGAAAGAAAATAAATTGCGAAAATTTCAGAAAGCCGTGGCGGATTCAAAAGCGAAAATCACTTTAGTCGAAGCCGGTTGCGGAACGGGAAAAACCGTTGCGGCTTACGCTTGGGCGGAAAATTACGGCGCCAGCAAAAAATTGTTTTTTTGTTACCCGACAACCGGAACAGCAACCGAAGGTTTTCTCGGTTATGTTGCCAAAAATGATGTTGAAGCCGAACTCATTCATTCGCGTTCGAGCGTGGACATTGAGGAAATGACCGAAGTAAAAGGCGACGAGAAAGACGGGGAAACCGAAAAACGGCTTCGCATCGAATCGCTGAAAATGTGGTATCCGCAGGTTATCGTATGCACCGCTGATACGGTTCTGTCATTGGTCAGAAATAATCGGCGAGGATGGTATAACTCGCCATCGATTCTTTCGGCTTCGTTTGTTTTCGATGAACTTCACGCCTATGACAATCGAATGTTCGCGGCAGTTATCGCGCTGATTAAGGCTTTGCCAAACGCACATTTTTTGCTGATGACGGCATCACTGCCGAAAGAGCGCAAAGAGTTTTTGCTAAAACACGTCGAAGAAATCGAGCAAATTCAGACTCCGAAAGAGCTTGAGGAATTGCCGCGCTATGAATTTCACAAATTGTCGGACAGGAGCGAAGCGTTTGAGATTGCGGAAAAAGCAAGAAGTGAAAATCTAAAGATCCTTTGGATCTGCAACACCGTCGCACGAACCCAGGCAGTTTCTGATGAACTCACAAACAGGAATTTACCTGTGCAAACTTATCACAGCCGTTTTAAATACGAAGACCGCAAATGTCGACATCGAAGCGTAATTGATGGGTTTGACCGACAAGTTTCTAAGGACAGCTTGATCGCAGTTACCACGCAAGTGGCCGAAATGTCATTGGACTTGGACGCAGATATTTTGATTAGCGAAATCGCTCCCGTGCCCGCGTTGATTCAAAGACTCGGCAGATTAAACCGCCGAATCAATTTGGACGATCGTGGCATGCCACGAATGGCTTACTTTTATATGCCTGAAACGAAATCGCCTTACGGCAAAAACGATGACGAAGCCCAAAAGATATTTGAGCAATCTGAATCTTGGCTTGATGAACTTTTTAAACTAAATGCGGCTCGTCCGCTTAGCCAGGCCGACTTAGCCGAACATTTTCGAAAACTGCGTTCGATTGACGAAAATAAACTCGATAAAAAAGCCCTGCGAACCGGATGGCTTGATTCGGGTTGGTTTGCGATGCCGGAAGAAGTTCGTGAGCCGAATGTTTCGGTTTCGGTAATTTTGCCAGAAGACGAAAGAGTTTGTCGGGAAAACCGCAAAGAAATTATCAACAAAGCAATCCCGATGAGCTACAAAAATCGGATGAAGGATTGGAGCGAACTGAAAGGCAATTTGATCGCACCGCCGAACACAATCGAATACTGCAAAGAGAGAGGTGCGAGATGGCTTTAGAAATGGCCTTGAAACTTAACGCTCCAGGAATGACAAGTCTGCACAAAGCCGGTTTGGCGGGGCTTTATATGACGCTCAAGGCCTTTGATAAAAATGATTTCGAAATCGAAGGCTTGCAATGGACACTCGGCGACAAACAGGTAATTTTGAACTGGACGGACGAAACGCCGAAAAAGGCTTTTAAAAGTCTTGTAAATAGATCTTTTTGGATTGACGATGAGGGTTTCATCAGGCTTTCCGGTCTTGAGCCGCAGCGCGAAATGACCTTTGAGAAAAGGCATTTGCTTTATCAAGCATTGCTTAATAGTTTTTTACAATTCGGTCCGCATCGTCCGACCGGAAACAAGAAAAATTTAAGTTATGAAGTTGACGATAAAGTAGTTTGGCTGAAAGAATTTGCGCCGATTAAAAAAATCAGACAACACGAAACAACCTCCGATTTTATCGACAAAAACGGTAATTTTTACGCTGATTTGGATATTGCAGGTTGGCTTTACCCAGGAGCGAGTCAAAGGCACGTTGTTCATAACGAAACCACTTTGAACGAATCGTTAGATCTTGCCTTAATGCTTTTGTTCGCGCCGGTTGGCGTGATCTATTATCTGATTCGATCAAAAGCTAAAGGTCGAAAATCGCGTTTGGCTATGCTTATTCCGGAAATCAAAAGCTTGAAAACTTATGCGGAAATTCGTCGTGAGATTGCTTCGCAAGGCGTGATTGATTTGACGGCAAGCAGCTCAACTGATGCGGCTCTGCGATTGCTTGTTACGCTGAAAACAGCGGCGGCAATCAATGAATTTGCCGAAGAAATGGGCAAAGATTTCCTATGCCGTGTCATTACTTTCGGAATTGTCGGTTGGAACGAAAAGCAAAAATCCAGAACGGCGACGCGGACGGTTGTTTCCGGCAAATTGAAAGGTTTTGAAAATTATTCCCATGCTAACAAAATTTTCAAAAACAAATGGCAGCAAGTTCAGGAAAAACGCGACCGCAAAGGCGAACTGAAAGAGCCGGAACATTTTTTTGTAACGACTTTTTGCGGGCGCGAGATGATTGCCGACAATATCGCCAACAATAAGCCGTGGTATCACAACACTTCGGAGTTTTTGGCAAATCGCGAAACTCGTGAACAACTCTATTATGAACGAAAGGAGCTAGGACAGATGGTTAAAGAAGCGGAGTACGAAAATGATAACGAAAAACTTTTTATAGACGTTTGCCACGAGAGCTGGCGACGCAGAATGGGCAAGCTCGGGCAACGAGCGAAAACGGAGAATACGAGTTTCTCCAGTCTGGCAAATAAAGAAAGGGAAAAGCTTCGGACATCACTCGGACGATGTAAAAATGCTGAATCATTGCGCGAAACCGTGATTGATTTTTGGTCGCGGGCCGGTTCATTCGGGCAACTGCAAGGCGGCGGGCTTTTGAAAATATTGCCGCTGTTTGAGGAGAAAAGTTGGCGAAAAGCCAAAGATTTGGCCTTGCTAGCATTGATTAGCTATCAGGCTCCCGAAGAAAAAGAAGAAACAGACTCGGAATTAGAAGGAGAGGAATAATAATGAGCAAACATTTATTTGGTTTAGTTGTTACGCCGTACGGAACGGCTGCCAACAATCGCGGCGAGAACGAAGGAAATATCACCACTTTGCAAAAGATCTTGTGGAAAAACGAAGTGCACACAACCGTTTCCGCGGAAGCTCTTCGTTGGGCTTTTCGATACTACTGGCAAAAGCGCGGCGGTTATGATTCGGTTAATCGGCGTTGGAACGATGAATCGGGCGATCACGATTGGCAAGATCAAACCTGGAAACCCTGGACGAGTAATGACGAAGCGGACAGCCAGTTGCCGACATTTATTGATGACGACGTTTTGGGTTTTATGCTGGCCGAAGCCGCCAGCACTGACGGAAACGATGAATTAGACAGTTTAAAGGGCGACAAGAAAAAACTCGACGACGAATTCAAAAGTCTTTCGAAAGAAGAACAAAAAGGCGATCACGGAAAATCTCTGAAAGAGAAATCCAAAATGCTCGATAGCAAGATCAAAATCATGTCGCAAGGTAAAGCCGATAAGCGCAAAGGAGCGTTGGAGGTCACCCGAGCGATTTCGCTTTTGCCGTTTGCCGGAGATATCACGTTCAATGCCAAGAGCGGAACAAAATCGAACACCAGTCTTTACGGAACGGAAGTACACGCTACACGGTATCAATATGGCGTCGCCCTGACGCCGGAATCTCTGCGGGAGACATCGAGAGTGCTGGACATCATCGATGCGATCGTAAACCTAAACCAGGTCGCCGGCAATCAAAGTCGGTTTCTTTACGATTTTGCTCCCGATTCGGTTGTTTTTCGATGGACCGATGATTTTGCTCCACGAATCCTTTACGGATTCGAAATGGATGCCGAAGCTAATATCTCGTTCAGGTCAGTCTTGGAAAAAGTAAACAGCGGTGACATTGTCGCTTCCGAATTGTACATTGGAGGCAAAATAACGCAGTCACTATCTGAATCCGATAGAGAGGCTCTTAAAGGTGCATCTTTAAACGATGGAGTAAAGGGTGCGGCGGCGGCTTTGAGGGAAAAGGTCAAAACTGATTTGGGAGTATAGTGATGGAAACAGTTGGGATTTACGTTTCTGTTCCGGTGGCCAGCTTTCGTGTGCCGCGAGCGAGGGAATATTTTGAGACTTTTCCGGTGCCACCGCCAGCCACGGTTTACGGGATGCTGCTTTCGATGGTGGGAGAGGTAGATCGCCGTGTCTATGAAGGAGCTGAACTAGCCATTGCGCTTGTTTCCGAGCCTTCATATTCGGTTGTTTTAAGAACTTTATGGAGAGTTAAGAGCAGAAATCAAGGCTTAGGCTTGGGCGAGAATCGACGACCAGACTTTCAAGAATTGTTAACGGATGTTCGTCTAATTATCTGGGTTCGGCATAATGCCGAGCCGTCGCTTGCAACGGAAGTAGCTGAATACGTTAAGACCCCTTCAAAGTCCAGTCGCTTTGGAGGTTTATGTTTAGGTGAGAGTACACATCTCGTCGATGAAGTAAAACTTTGGCGAGGCTTTCCCAATGGCGTATGCACGCTCTTGATGCTCGATGATGAGGGAGAATTATCACTGCCGATCTGGGCTGATCACATTGGGCCAAACTCTAGATGGGGACAGTTCACTTTGGCGTCGATGGAGATAAACGACTCGGTGTCGCTACCAGAAAAAGCGTGGACGAAAATCACGCGTCCTTTGTAAATATGACCATCCCTCTCAGCGTACATTCTCTTCACGCTCTTGCTTATTGTGAGAGGTTGTTTTTTCTGGAGGAGGTTGAGCGTGTTCGGGTGGCGGATGATAGGGTTTATGCGGGGCGGACATTACATGTGGCGATTGAGCGGGACGAGCCGGACGATGATGTCTTGACGCTTAATCTCGAATCGGAAATATATGGTCTGATCGGTAAGGTCGACTGTATTCGCAGGCGGGACGGGCAGATCATCCCTTACGAACATAAACGCGGGAGGTCGGCGCGTGATAAAGATGGCAAGCCGGAGGCGTGGACGAGCGATCGTTTGCAGATAATCGCCTATGCGCTTCTGGCCGAAGAACATGCGGGCGAGCCGATTCTTGAGGGTCGGGTTCGTTATCATGCAGATAACGTAACCGTGCGTGTCGCTGTGGACGAAAACGCTCGGGCGGATTTTGAAGCACATCTCAATCGCGCTCGGGAATTACAAGGCAGCATCGAACGTCCGCCTGTTACACCGAATGAGAGGCTGTGTGTTAAATGTTCGCTTGCGCCTGTTTGCCTGCCGGAAGAGGCCCGACTGGCCGAGCGGCTTGGTAACGAAGAAAAATCAGGAAGCGCTGATCTTTCCAATTCGGAATCGTTTGGAAATCACCGATCCGCGATTCCGAATCCGAAATCGGAAATTCTCCGTCTTTTTCCCGCCGAGGACGACCGAAAGATCCTTCACGTTTTAACAAATGGTGCGAAGGTTGGGCGCAAGGGCGACCGCCTCGAAATATGGTCTCCCGAAACTGAAGAAAAAGATCACTATCCCGTGCAAGACATCGGTCAGATCGTCTTGCACGGCTTTGCTCAAATATCGACGCAGGCTCTCCGCCTTTGCGCCGACCGCAATGTCGGTGTCCACTGGGTCACTTATGGCGGGCGTTATATGGGGGCATGGACGAGCGGTACGAACTCCGTTCAGCGGCGCATACGCCAATATCAAGCGCTCACAAACCCGGAATTTTGTCTTGTGCTGGCGCGAAGATTGGCTGAGGCGAAGATTCGGGGACAGTTGAGCTTTCTGCTTCGCGCCAGCCGCGAATCGGGGCGTGAGATAGCGGATGTCAAGAATTCCATTGGGACTATCCGCAAATTGCTTTCTCCGATGAGCCGGGCGGCAAGCGTCGATAAGCTTCGCGGTTACGAAGGCGGCATCGGCGCGGCATATTTCAAAGCCATGCCGCATTTGATCATCGACGAAGTAGGAGCCGCAATGAAACCGGGCGGCAGAAACCGTCGTCCGCCGCGTGACCGCTGCAACGCGCTGCTTTCGTATGGTTATGCATTATTGTTGAAGGATGTAACGAACGCCATCCTGACTGTCGGGTTGGACCCAAGCCTCGGTTTTTACCACACGCCGCGTTCGCAGGCGCACCCTCTTGCGCTCGATCTTATGGAGTTGTTCCGTGTCCCTTTGGTCGATCTGCCTGTGGTTGCATCGATCAATCGCCGTCAGTGGAACGAATTCGAAGATTTCACCGTTGCGGGGAACCAGGTTTGGTTGTCTGAGGCGGGGCGAAAAAAATTTATCCAGATCTACGAACGCCGAAAGGCCGATCAATGGAAACATCCCGTGATCGGCTACTCGTTGTCGTACTCACGCCACCTCGAACTGGAAGTGCGTCTGCTGGAAAAAGAGTGGACCGAGAATTCTTCATCCGCAAAAACCGTCAAAGAGCCACGCGGGCTTTTTGCGAGAACACGATTTAGATGATCCTCTATGGCTGAAAAAAATTGGTACGTGATCTGCTACGATATTACCGAGCCGAAACGTTGGCGAAAAGTGTTCAAGCGACTGCACGGTTATGGAACTCGTCTGCAATATTCGATATTCCGGTGTCGCCTGACGAAGGTCGAGATCGAAAAACTGCGTTGGGAATTGGAAAAAGAACTAACGGATGAAGATAAACTATTGATCCTGAATGTCTGTGAGCGATGCGAAAACAAAACTCTTTCACTTAACCGTCCCGAATCCTGGCGGGAACAGGACAAGACCTTCGATTTTGCATGAACCGTTCGAAAAAAATTTTGATCCTAAACCACTCTCAAGCACTCCCGCGTGTTTGGGTCAGGATGTTTGACGATTTAGCTAACTCTTTCATTCGCCTGATTTATGCTTACAAGCAAACGCGGGAAGTGCGTGAGATAAGAGTTAAACATTCTACATTCAATAACTTAATTACGGAGGTGATCTAATGAAAATTGATCTTTCACGGCAAAAGCGAAACCCCAATTCGGGGTGCCCGCAAGGCCCCATTCTAAATGCTCATTTTAATGGGCTTGGAGAGGCCGCCGTGGAGATTCCTTTGATGCTGAAAAGCGTTTAGCACTTTGATAGCTATTCACAATTATTAGCTACTAATCCAGTGGAGATTCCTTTGATGCTGAAAAGCGTTTAGCACCGGCGTCGGATGCGATCGCTGAGAAGGCGGTCGAGCGTGGAGATTCCTTTGATGCTGAAAAGCGTTTAGCACCACCTGCCGCCCGGTCATCAGATCGATCACCTCGAGGTGGAGATTCCTTTGATGCTGAAAAGCGTTTAGCACTGAGGCTTACAACGGCGCCTTTCAGCTCCTCCGCGATCGTGGAGATTCCTTTGATGCTGAAAAGCGTTTAGCACCAACAATCAAAAAGGGTAGTCAGGAAAACGAGCAGCTGTGGAGATTCCTTTGATGCTGAAAAGCGTTTAGCACTCCAGCAGACACGCGGCCAAAAACGCGGCCAGTCCAGTGGAGATTCCTTTGATGCTGAAAAGCGTTTAGCACAAAATGGCCCTGCATTACAACCTGACGCAACTATGTGGAGATTCCTTTGATGCTGAAAAGCGTTTAGCACCCGTTTCTTGGGAAGATCGCGGCAAAAGTTGAGGGGTGGAGATTCCTTTGATGCTGAAAAGCGTTTAGCACAGCAATCGAATAACCAAAGCACAAGCGGCCAAGATGTGGAGATTCCTTTGATGCTGAAAAGCGTTTAGCACGGTTTGTCCGTCACGTTGGGAAAGAAGTAATTGGCTAGTGGAGATTCCTTTGATGCTGAAAAGCGTTTAGCACCGAATATCGGGCGTCAGGATATACATTGGCGTGTACTGTGGAGATTCCTTTGATGCTGAAAAGCGTTTAGCACTTTCCACGCATGCGGCCAGCAGCCGCCGCTCCTCGTGGAGATTCCTTTGATGCTGAAAAGCGTTTAGCACAATAGTCCCGAGCCCGCCCTGACCGACCGTTGTATCGTGGAGATTCCTTTGATGCTGAAAAGCGTTTAGCACTGAAGCAATGTGAAGCAAGTATGGACAGCAACACAGGTGGAGATTCCTTTGATGCTGAAAAGCGTTTAGCACAGTTGGAACACGGCGTCTATGACGATGGCGATCGGTGGAGATTCCTTTGATGCTGAAAAGCGTTTAGCACAACAACCGCTGCGTTTCCCGATCGTGCCAGCGTGCACGTGGAGATTCCTTTGATGCTGAAAAGCGTTTAGCACTTGCCCGAAAATAAGATCTCGATCAGTTCTTTCGCGTGGAGATTCCTTTGATGCTGAAAAGCGTTTAGCACCATCAAAATCCGTCGCTCTGGTCAGTGCCGAACCGTGGAGATTCCTTTGATGCTGAAAAGCGTTTAGCACAGTACCGGCCTATCTAACGTCGTACGCAACGCCCCGTGGAGATTCCTTTGATGCTGAAAAGCGTTTAGCACACGGCTTGCACGTCTTTGTAAAACTTCCCGTCTGCCGTGGAGATTCCTTTGATGCTGAAAAGCGTTTAGCACTCGATTGCGGCCTGAATGTATTGCTCTCGCACGGCGTGGAGATTCCTTTGATGCTGAAAAGCGTTTAGCACATTAACGGGTTTTACATTCCGGCAAGATTTGGCAGTGGAGATTCCTTTGATGCTGAAAAGCGTTTAGCACGTGATCAACCCAATGCAGCAGAACCGCGTTCGTGCCGTGGAGATTCCTTTGATGCTGAAAAGCGTTTAGCACGCTTGTGGTGCCGCTTGTCTTGATGATCAGCGTCAGTGGAGATTCCTTTGATGCTGAAAAGCGTTTAGCACCTTGTCGAGCCAGTCCGCATTCGTCCTGACCTCGGCGTGGAGATTCCTTTGATGCTGAAAAGCGTTTAGCACTGACAGGAATGAGCGGCGCCATCGACGTGGCCGGGGTGGAGATTCCTTTGATGCTCTTCGTGGTTAGAACCTTTCCTTCCGGCTTAAGTCGGCACGTTTGCGGAATTCTGCTGGGCGGGGATCGGCGGGATTTGAATTGGAAGATCTTCAAACCTCCAATTCGGCCCGTGTTCTTAATAGTTGAACGATATTGCCGCGTGAGATGACGCCTGCGAGGCGTGTGCCGGAAACGACCGGCAGTTGATTTATATCGTCGCGGGCCATTGTTTCGAGGGCTTCGCTCAATGGTGTTTGCGGGTCCAGGGTGTGCAGGTCCTCCAGCGGCCGCATGACCTGGCCGACGGTCATTTTGCTCCATTGGCCGCGAGAGATCTCTTTGATCTCGTGAGTCGTCAACAGGCCTGACAGATGGCCATTCTCCACGACCAGATAGCATCGGCCGCCGGTTCGCATCAGGTGCTGATCGACAAAGTCCTGCAGGTTAGTTCGCGCGTCTATGATCTGGCAGTCGCTCCGCATAACGTCGGCTGCCTTGAGTCCGCGCAGGGCCCGCGTCACCTCGACTTGCGAGTGGCTCGCTCCCGCGGCATTGAGAAGGAACCAGCCAATGAACGCGATCCACAACCCGCCAAAACCTGCGCCCGAGAAGAACTGAAAGATCCCCCAGACGATAAACAGAACCGCGACAACCTGTCCAACGCGGGCCGCGATCCTGGTAGCTCGATCGACGTTGCCGGTTATCCACCAAACTATCGCCCGCAGAACCCGTCCGCCATCCAACGGGAATCCCGGGATCATATTGAAGACCGCCAGGATAATGTTGATATAGCCAAGCCAAACGAGTGCGGCCATCACGGGGGTCTGCGGCGCAAGCATCTGGGTTTCCGGCGACCAGCCAAGCGCCGCAGCCGCAAATAGGCACACAAAACCGATAACGACGCTTGCTATCGGCCCGGCGATCCCCATCCAAAATTCAGTTGCGGCATCGCCGGATTCCTTTTCGATCTGTGCTACGCCGCCCAAAGCGAACAGGGTTATCGACCGCACCGGCAGGCCTCGCATCTTTGCGACTACGGCGTGCGTCAGCTCATGCAGGATCACGGCAACAAAAAAGAGCAATCCGGTTACGATGGCCGTCGTCCATATCACCAGGCTTCCCCACTCAGGATTTACGAAGGTGAAATGAGCGGCTAATGAAAGGGTTACAAGAAAGGCTATCAGAAGCCAGCTAAAATGAAGGCCGAGCTGGACCCCGAAGACCGTTCCCAGTCTAATGTGTGCGCGCATAATGATCTACAGCCGATAGGGGCGATCTGATCGGCACTATGGCTTTCCGGCATAGCGGGCGATGATGTCGTTGAAGCTTGTGATATTACTCGGCAGCCCGGCGGTCTTAACGCTTTGCGGATTCTCCAGGATCTCCTTTCCATTCATGCCGTAGACCTCTTGATTCGTACTGTTATCGGCGGTCAGGACAGCACCTTTGAGCGAGGCGCCGATAAAGGCTCCTTTGCTCCTTGACCAGGTCAGAACCCCGGCGTCGAGCGTTGGATTGGTGCCGGCACCGGCCGTGCGGCCGACCGGCCCGGCGGCAAAGCTTACGGCACCGCCGAACTCAAAATTTCCGTCCAACACATCGCGCATTGAATCTTCGTTCATGAAGAGCATTATGTAATCGGTCTTCTTTACGCCGATCTGCAGGCCAAAACTCGCGCCGCCCAGATCGTAAAACACCGGGACGCTCCAACCTCCGCTAGTACGGCGTGAAACGACGCCGTCGCCAAAGCGCCCGCCTATGCCAAAAGCTCCTTTGACCACACCAGGAAAAATGCCAATTCCCTGTGCTTTTTGCAGGAGTTCGCGCGGGATAAAGTCGTCCGGCTTTTTCATCATTTCGCTTAGGACATTTGCCGCCTCTCGTGCTTCACGGCCCGCGTCCTTTACCTCTTTGTCCTGGGCCGAAGCGATTCCCGCCGCCACCGTCAACGAAACCATAAAGACCAATGCGCCCATCGCGCGCCTAACCACTAGATTGTTCATGAAACCTCCCTTGTTCTTGAGCGTAAGGTTAAGCCCATTTCGCTTATTGGAGGGCGTACCTTACCGATCGATAAATAGCCATCTCCCGCCCCGCGTCCGCTTCGACCCGTTCAGACGCCGCACGGATCTTTCATCGCCTTTTCCTAAGCCCGATCTACCAATACCCAAAGCGAAGCGGTGCGAACAGCAGCGATAAAAGTATGTAGAACAGAAAAAAGACAAGGATCATCCAGAGGCATCCAAAGCCCGGATACGGCCTGTTTACATAACCCCAATATCGTCGTGACCACCGGTCACGTACTTGCGGCGGAACATCTCTGTCATCGTATGCCATCCCTATCTCCTCAATGTTCGGGCGATCAAAGTACCAGCGTCAGTCACCGATCTCTGCGGCGATCTCATTCGTTTCCGCAGTGAGCTCGTAATTTGCCCGTCGGAAGTCAATTAGTTTCCTATTCCAGATGCAGCCAACGAACTGGCCGCCGCCATTAAGATAATCATAACGATGCTGTTGGTGAGAAAATGTACGCCGCGGAACAAAGGCAGTGCAAAAAGGTCAATGCGGCCCGCTGTTTCTATCAACCTGCCGCCTCTGCGCTACCTATTAGAGGTAGGAAGGAAACAAAGGCAATAGCCCGAAGAATATGGCGGCTCCAATAAGGATCAGGACCATAAATACCCAGACACACCCGCAACCAGCCAGGGGCCGATCAAGGCGGGCCCAATGGCGGCGATACCACGCGTCCGAACGTGGCAATGGATCTTTCTCGTCACGCATACTATTCAATGATCGAAACTCGCTTGGCCCGGAATCAGCGAAGCCGCCTATCGGTTGTATTCATTCTGCTCGACCGCAGCCTCAGTCAACTCATCGAGATTTGCCACACCACCCATGAGGTCAGAGTCCCCACCTGCGGCACCGGTCTGGCCGGCCTCAATAGCTTCAGGATCCAGGATTTGCTTTGTAATGCCTCCTATGTTGGCGGAATCGCTCCCGCTGCGTGAAACAATGTCCGAAGGTGTATCCGGTGTCACCGCCGGCATTGATTCATCTCGGTTATCCTCAGTTTCCGCATCCTTCCGGCCGTCGTTCACTTTGTTTCCACCCTGAAAAGAGAAGTTTTGCTGCGTTGTCATTTATCGCATCCCCCTTATACATTTCGTGCTGTATCTGAGCCGTGCCGCTTATGTATTTAGCGATAAGCGCTTTCGCTTGGTTCTGAGATCGCGCACACCACATCATTCATCGCGCGCTGTTCGCCGGTGCCGTAGTTGTCGGACGCGTGCTGCGCGAGATCGCCTTGGCTGATAATGCCGACTATGCGGCCCCGATCATCAACGATCGGCATGCGGCGGATCTGGTGGCGCGACATCGAACTCATGCAGCTCCTCAGCGAATCGTTCTTGTGACAAGCAAAGACGTCGTGTGTCATGCAATTTCCTACCCGCTCCCTGGCCGGATCCAAACCGTTCGCAACGACCCTTACCGCGATGTCGCGGTCAGTTATCATCCCGATCATCGTTCCCCGCCGGTCAGTCACGGGAATGGCACCGCAGTCGCATTCGAGCATTATTTGCGCGGCGGTCTTGATTGAATCATTTGGGTCCGCGGTCGCAACATTTCGCGTCATCACATCATGAACGCGCAGGTCGCGCCAGTTCTGCCAGCGGACGTAATTTTCGGCTGCCATCGTCCCGTAATTCGGGCCGTATGCGGAGGGAAAGTAGCCAAATGGATAGCCGCCGCCAAAATATCCGCCGGCGCGATTCCTATCCTGGACCCGATCACGCCGCTCATCCATGCGCCGCCGCCGTCCAGCATCTTCATCACCGAACCACGAGGACATTTCATCTGACGCGCGGTCCCACCATCCCCGTTCCATTCCCTCATCGTTAAGCCTTCCGCCGTATGCAAGTTCGCCATAGTCGCTGCGCGCGCTGCCCCAGTTCGTCGGTTCCGCACGAGAGGCTTGCTCACCGCCTGGCGGCGGCCCCATTCTTTGCGATCGTCGTTCATTGATCTCCATACTGTTCTCCCTCTCATATCTGTGCAGGCCATGACGCCCCCGGCTCATCAAAAATGGCATGGCCAGCCAAACGTTTGCCGCTGAGAAGCAACGGTTCTCTAAGTTTCTCAGAGATGTCTGCGTCGTATTGTTCAATTGCGTACAAGTGCAGGCTTCCCGTGCGGCCTAACCCCCGCCGGCGGCCCGCACTTCGATCTGCCCGTCGCGGACCTGGACCTCAAAGCATGGCTGCGAAAAAGTCGACGGGCCATCGAGCACGCGTCCGTCGTCGAGAGCAAACCGCGAAGCGTGCCAGGGACATTGGACACTACCGTTGATCAATTTGCCCTCGGCCAACGGGCCGCCCGCATGAGAGCACGTTTCGGCGAGAGCGTGGATCGTGCCGTTTGTGCGAACCAGGAGTACGCCAACGCCATCTACCTCAGCTCGATGCAGCACGCCTTCCGGAAGGTCGTGTTCGTCCATAACCGCCGTGAACCGGCTCGGCAGTTCTAATTGCGCGGTATGGTTAACGCCGACCTGCTCGGAGAAAACGAGATGGCCGCCGAGATATGCCGCCATTGCCGAGACAGCGTAGCCCGCGTAAGCAAGAGTACGCCCGTTCCGACGGTCACCGGCCGATCGCCGCCATAGTGATGCGCCGTATAGGGCGGTCGCGCCAACGTTCAGCAAGCCGTGCAGCAGGCCGCTCCGCCGGGCACTTCCTCCGGTCGCGCTCCAGTCAGTCAGTCCGGTCACGGCCGCACCTGCTGCTCCGGCAAGTCCGACAGTTATCGCAACATCAGCCGCAGCCTTAGGGTTGGCGGCGCCGTCAGCCTCAGCCATTAGATCGAAGACGAGCGCGGCGGTCCAAGCACCGAGCGGAATGTCCGTAAGCGCAGGATGCAGGGGATGGCCAAGCCATGTACCGTGCAGCGCGTTCTTGATCTTTTGTCCTGGTTCGCCGCCTGTTTTGAAAGTGTTCAGGATCGCCGGTTGGACAGCTTCAGCCGTTGTTTCAAGAAAGTTGCGATCAGTGATCACGTCGAGGGCGGTTTGTGTTTTCATAATTCTCCCCTAGGATCTACGTTCTTGATGTGCGCCGACCGTATCACGCATGTGCCAGTTCGCCGGTATCGAGGTTGAGAATGCCTTGATCCAGACTGTGATCGAACACAATTCGTTATGCTATTTTCGGAGTTTATTGGATGCCGGTGGAGGACTTTGTACAGTTAGGTACAAAGAGCCGAAAACATACAGGCGGCGGGCGGCTTCAGATCAACCCTGAGAGTTCGGCCCGGCGGACGGCTTCGAGGCGGGAGTGGGCGTTTAGTTTTTTGAGGATATGTTGGATGTGGTTATCGACCGTGTTGCGGCTGATATGAAG
>JADLDC010000251.1 GCA_020846885.1 Acidobacteriota bacterium
CTTCGCTCTTATCACGGCTCCCGTCGTTCACAAAAATGATCTCGGCCGATCGCACATTGCTTTGGCCGATAACTTCGGTCACTCGTCGATAAAGTTCAGGGATATTCTCTTCTTCGTTGTAGATCGGGAATACAAGCGATAGCTCGATGTCGTCAGCAAACGCATCGGAGCGCACATCGGCCAATCGAACAAGCTCGGCGGCAAGTCGTTTGGCCATTTGCGGGTTGTCACGGCAGAAATTCTCGAGCTCGGTCATCTGTTGCGAAGCGTGTTCAAATACTCAGTATGAACGAATCGATTATGTAGAAACCCGGCGGAAATCTCAACCAGTCCGCCCCGCAAACGCCCTCATCAAGTTATCTCGAGCGTATTATTCGATAGGCCGGATAGCTTGCCATTAGCACAACAAAAGCGCACATGCTTGGGAACGGATTGCTGAATGCAAAACCAAGGAACAGCAGCACTGCCGTTAGAAGAACTATCGCGGGTGCGGCCGGGTAGAGCCAGGCTCGATACGGCCGGGGAGCGTCGGGCTCGCGGCGGCGGAGGACGAAAAATGAAATTGTGGAAAGGATAGCTATGGTGACCGCGAAGAACTGCGAGATCGCCAGCAGCAGTTCGAATGAACCGACGATGGCCAGAGCGGCGGAAACGATCGTGACGATGAGCAGGGCAAAATACGGCGTTCCGCCTTCGTTGACGGCCGCAAATTTTTTCGGAAGCAGGCCGTCGCGTGCCAGAGCGAGGCTTATTCGCGGATTGGCCATTAGATAGGCGTTGAGAATGCCGAGGATCGAGAGAACGGCAAGAATTGTGAGCACCTGTCCGCTGCTTGGGCCAAGCAGAACGCTCAGAGCATCGGCACCGGCGAATTTCGAACCGGCAAGCTGCGACATCGGCAGAACATATAGCAATGCCGCGTTGACCAAAAGATAGATGATCGCTATCAATATTATCCCGCCGAAAAGCGACCGCGGTACCGTTCGGCCCGGATCGCGATTTTCCTCGGTAAAATAGATCGGCCCCTGCCAGCCCTCGTAAGTTCCCAAAATGAGTTGAAAACCCAGAACAAAGGCGACCAATCCAACGCCGGCCGCGGCGGCAGGATCGCTCACAATAGACTCGGCGGACGCACTCTTGCCGCCAAGCAGAAAACATGCGGCAACGAACGCCAACAGTGCGAGAGCTTTTAGAAAACTCGTGATCTTTTGAAATTCGCTCCCAGACCGAAGGCCGATCCAGTTGAGGATACTGAGGATCACAAGCACCGCGACGCTGAACATCACTCTTCCGCCCGCAAAATTTGGCGTCAGGACCGACGCGGAATATTCGCCGAATACGACTGATAGAAACGCGAGTGCCGCCGCGGTTTGGAACCAGTCGCAGCAGCCGACGACAAAGCCCCAATAATTGCCGAGCGCGCGGTGAGTGTAAACATATGCTCCGCCGGACTTCGGCACCATCGTCGCGAGTTCGGCAAGCAGATTGGCCCCGAGAATGGCATAAAGCGCACCCAATCCCCACGCAAACATGATCATCGCCGGCGAGCCGATATATTGCGCGATCAGCCCCGGTGAACGCAATATCCCAACCCCGATCGTCGCTCCGATACAGATCGCCAGCCCAAATCCGATACCCAGTATCTTTAAAAGCCGTCCACCTTCATTCGGTCGTCCATCGGCAGCAAGAGTCGCATCCATAAGTTCTCCTCGGCAAATTCGATTTTCGTTAGAGTGCCCTTAATTAGGCTAAACGAGAATACGCCGGAGAACGGGTAAACACAACTAAACTTTACATCTCTCAAGAAACACCTTCCCTAAAACCGGAATTCAAACGGGACGGTATGTTTTTCCCATTTCTTGTATAAAGATCAAAAACCATTTTGCGTTCTGCCACTATAAAACCGTGTTTCTTTCGCACGTTTTGCGGCACCGCCGATTGCTGTGCTTACTTCCCGGAACATTTTCGGAACCAAATCTCGATCATTGTCGTTCTGTTTCAAGTCACGGTTTTACAATCGCGAAATTTGGAAAGCTGCGCTCGTCTGGCGGCATAAGAACATGCTCTGTATCGAAACGGTCGGACTGACCCACAGGTATTCCTCAAGCGAGAACACGCTAAACGGAATAGGCCTTCAGGTGCCCGAGGGCGGGATCTACGGCTTTCTCGGCCCGAACGGGGCCGGCAAGACCACGACGCTAAAACTGATATTGGGTTTGCTGAAAAAACAGCAAGGCGATATTCGGGTTTTCGGCAAGCCGATCGATAAAGACCGGCTTGCGACGCTGCGAAATATCGGTTCGTTGATCGAGAGTCCGTCCATTTACGGACACCTGACCGCGACGGAAAATCTGCGGGTATTGCAAAAGGTCTATCAATGCCCAAGCGGACGGATTCAGGAAGTCTTGGACTTGGTGGATCTCGCGCGAACAGGCAGCAAAAAGGCCGCTCAGTTTTCGCTTGGAATGAAACAGCGGCTAAGCATCGCCATCGCTTTGCTGCACGATCCGTCGCTGCTGATCCTAGATGAACCAACAAACGGCCTCGACCCAAACGGCATTCTTGAGATCCGCGAACTGCTTCAAAAACTTACCCAAAATCGCGGCATCACGATTTTGATCTCAAGCCATCTGCTGCCCGAGATCGAAAAACTTGTAACCCACATCGGTATTATCAATCGCGGGTGCCTTTTGTTTCAAGGAACATTGGCCGACCTGATCAAAATGCAGGATCGGGCATCGGTTATCGATTTTCGAACAAGCGATAACGATCGTGCATATCAAATAATAAGCGATAGCGGCGTCCGGCCGACTCGTGGCGAAGAAGGCAGCGTCTCGGTCCCGATCATCGACGAAGCCGCCGTTGCTCGGCTCAACCGGACGCTGATCCAAAACAACATTGATGTATATCGCATAAGTGCTTTCAGGAAAGATCTGGAAATGATCTTTTTCGATGTGATCGGGGAAAAGACAATATGACAGCGACATTTATTCACAGTTTTCAAAGCGAGTGGCTGAAGAAGAAGCGCAGCCTTGCGTCATGGCTGGTCGTCGGCGGTGCTTTTTTTATTCCGTCGATCCTTCTAGCTATCCGAATTGCCAACTTCGGAAAATTACCGGAGATGTATGCGGTCGACGATTTCTGGGCCGCACTATGGAAACAAAGCTGGGAACCGATGGCGACATTCCTTATGCCGATCGGCATTATTCTGGCGACCGAGCTCATCGCACAGATCGAATACAAGAATAACGGCTGGAAGCAATTGCACACAACGCCGCAGACTTTTACAACCATCTTCTTCGCAAAACTACTTGTCATCGTGTCGATGTTTGTCGGATTGATGATCTTGTTCAATATCGGCATTCTCCTCGTTGCCGTAATTCCCGCGGCCCTGTTCGCAAGCGTGCCATATCCGGCGGCGCCGCTGCCGTATGAACTCTTTCTAACACGCAACCTGAGATTCTTTCTCGACTGCCTGCCGATCCTCGGCCTCCAATATCTGCTCAGCCTTCAATTCAAAAACTTCCTCGTCCCGGTCGGCGTCGGCTTTTTTCTATGGATGCTCTGCCTCGGCTTTCTCTCATGGGAACACAGCTATATTTTCCCATACGCATACAGCAGCCTCGACCACTTTGCGACCAGCGGAGACCTGCCGGCGCGTAAATATAATTTACAGATCATCGCCATTGGATATTTTCTGTTGTTCATAGTTGTCGGCTACATTATGTATTTGAGAAAAGAAGACAAAGGTTAACATGGCGATCCGCCTGGTGCACCGGCGAATTCGGAACCCGTAAGTTTTGTGATAATTCGCTCGTATAAAACCGAAGACCTTGAAGTTGTCGCTAACGTCTTCCGGTCGAATATTCCGAAGTATTTCAGCCCGTCCGAGGAGCCGGGCTTATGCGATTTTCTGCGCGATCACGCCGCTGATTACTACGTGTTAGAGCTGAACGGTGAGGTCGTCGCATCCGGCGGGATCGCGTTCAACGATCTCGATTCGCCTACGGTCTCGCTCTGCTGGGGAATGGTCCGCAAAGATCATCTCGGCACGGGACTCGGCAAAGCACTTACCCAATTCCGAATCGACCTCGCCCGCGAAAAATATGGCCAAGTTCCACTGACCATCGGAACATCGCAGCATACGCAAGGCTTCTACGAAACATTCGGCTTCCACCTCGTCGAACACACACCAAACGGCTTCGGCCCCGGAATAGATCCACGCTTTAGCAAGCTTTTGGTACGCATAGGCCTGGAGCAATAGATTCGTTGAACGGCCGACCGTGTGCATCTGAATGATAATATGATTAAATAATCGTTATGCAGACACAAACTCTCGACAAACCGGTTCCGAAAGTCGCTCCGTATAACGACGTGGCCAAGCTGATCGACCGCGAAGTACACAATGAGATGCTTGAGAAGATCAACTTTTTGGCACGCGAATACGAGGTGCGAGATCCTCGACAAGTAGGAAAATGTTTGCGAGACAATTTGTTTTTGTTTGAACTTCTAACGATGATCCCTAAACAAATTTCAAAGTATTTCGGCAAGAATGCAAAACTCGCGCTGGAGCTTTTAAGCGAACCCGATTTTCCATCTTCGCAGGAAATCTTCGTGCTTGTTTTGACGGCAGACGACGCGGAGACCGCGCGTTCGAAAATGGATAGATTCGATAACGAATGGTGGCTTGAAAATCTTGATAAAGCGAATTGTCGGTTAAACGTAAGTTTGGAATATGTTTGATTGGAACGAATTCAAGACTTTAGCTGATGAACTTCGGCAAAATGAAACGGAAGCGGCATTGCGAACAGCGATCAGCCGCCTTTATTATGCGGTTTACTGGCGATCCAGGATATTTCTCGAAAGTGAAGGCTTTGTACTCAGACAATACGAAGCGTCGCACATCCAAATCTGGAACGAGTACAAGAAAAAGACTGGTCAAACCAACAAAGCTATTGGCAAGACGGGCAGCGAATTGCATCGCTTTCGCGTTCAGGCCGATTATGTTTCTGAAGTTCGAGATATTACAAGGCTTACCGCCGACTCATTCAGATTGGCCGAAAATGTCCTCTCATATTTGAATCAGATCGAAAGAAAATCTAACAAATAATAAGGAAACCCGCATTCAGATGGAACTGAAATATCAAACAGGTTTCGGGAACGAGTTTGCGACCGAGGCGGTTGAGGGTGCTTTACCGGTTGGGCGGAATTCGCCGCAGCGGGCGCCGCTGGGGCTTTATGCCGAGCAGTTTTCGGGGACGGCGTTTACGGTGCCGCGCGCCTTGAATAGGCGGACGTGGACATATCGGATAAGGCCGAGCGTTTTGCATAAGCCTTTCCAACCCTATCATCGAGCCATTTCTGACGTGCAGGCTAATGACGCGCCAACGTTGTTCAAGTCTTCGCCGTTTGACGAGGTGGTGACAACGCCGAACCAGCTTCGATGGGATCCGCTGCCGATACCAGGCGAGCCGACGGATCTTATCGACGGCATAACCACGATCGCCGGCAACGGCGACAGCTTTGCGCAGACCGGTATCGCGGTGCATATCTATGCGTGCAATGCCGATATGACGGACAGATATTTTTACAACGCCGATGGCGAAATGCTGATCGTGCCGGAAATGGGCGGGCTCACTATTTTCACCGAACTCGGCGTTATCGAAGTTTCGCCCGGCGAAATATGCTGCTTGCCGCGCGGATTGAGATTTCGTATTGAGCTTGGTGTCAGTAGCCCGACCGTGAGGGAGGGCTCATCACGGCCTGCTGGAGCCCTTACTAACGTGCGGGCTACTGACACGGCGGCTACTGACACGGCGGATGCCAACTCCGCTGCCCGCGGCTATATTTGCGAAAACTACGGCCAGCATTTCCGCCTGCCCGATCTCGGGCCGATCGGAGCGAACGGCCTTGCCAACGCGCGCGATTTTGAAACTCCGGTCGCCTGGTTCGAAGACAAGGACGGCGAGTGTGAGATCGTCGCGAAATTCGGCGGGAATCTGTGGTCGTGCACAAGCGGCCATTCGCCGCTCGATGTCGTTGCCTGGCACGGCAACTACGCTCCATATAAATACGACCTCCGCAGATTCAACACGATCGGTTCGATCTCGTTCGATCATCCCGACCCGTCGATCTTCACCGTTCTAACATCACCTTCCGGCGAACCCGGCGTGGCGAATTGCGATTTTGTTATCTTCCCCGACCGCTGGCTTGTCGGCGAAGACACCTTCCGCCCGCCATGGTACCACCGCAACACGATGAGCGAATACATGGGCCTTATTTACGGCGCTTACGACGCGAAGGAAGAAGGCTTCGTCCCCGGCGGCGGCTCGCTCCACAACCAAATGTCCGCCCACGGCCCCGACCTCGACGCCTTCGAAAAAGCCTCGAATGCCGATCTAAAACCGCAAAAACTCGAAGGCACAATGGCATTCATGTTCGAATCGCGCTATATCATCCGCCCAACAAAATTCGCAATGGAAACCGCCCAACTCCAACACGAATACAGTGAAGTCTGGCAGGGATTGAAGAAGAATTTCAAGTTGTGATGGACAATAATAGCCCGTCAATTCTGAAAGCGTTGGAACAACTGGTTGAAGCGTGGTGTGACCGACGCTGCTATATCGCGCTGAGATATATATTGAGCGGCTACCCGATTCCATCCCCGTTAACCGATAGCTGGGCCGCACTGCTTGATGCTCTACAAAATGTGAGGGCTTTTGCCGGCGAAGAGATAACCGAAGAAGAAAAATTAAAGGTAAATGAGCTGATCGCCTTGATCACAAGCTTGGTGTTCCGTTAGATATCGAATTTGTTTGCGAACAAAAATCATTCTTGCTAGAAGTTCGCATATTTGCTAACCTACTCTATGGCGTTTGAGGTAGAATACTTCCACCCGCGTATTTTGACCGAGATCGAGACGTGGCCGAAAGATGTGCTTGTGGAATATGCAAGGTTGGTCGAACTCTTGAATGAATACGGCCCGTTTTTGAGACTTCCTTACTCCCGAGCAATGGGAGAAGGACTCTTTGAACTGAGACCTCGCGGACGATCTGGAATTGGTAGAGCATTATATTGTTTTGTTTCGGGAAAACGAGTTGTCATTGTTCACGCTTTCATTAAGAAAAGCCAGCAAACGCCGGAACGAGATCTAAAGCTTGCGAGAAAACGCGTCAAGGAGGTAAGGAATGGATAATTTAAGCTATAAACCCGTCAAACACGATCACGATGAATTTTTAAAGAGGGCGTTCAAGAGAAAGGGTTTCAAAGAAGCCTACGAAGCCAGTGAACTCGAATACCAAGTCGCGAGAGAAATGCTGCGTGCACGTTCGAGAGCAAAACTTACGCAGGACGCCGTCGCCGAACGAATGGGAACGACGAAAAGCGCGGTCTCACGCTTAGAATCCGCCGGGAAACACACACCGTCGCTCGCGACACTTAAACGATACGCCGAAGCGGTAGGTTGCAAACTGAAAGTGGAGTTAGTGCCTCAAAAATAGATGGCGATAACAACAACCAAATACGATTCTGCCGAATACTTAGAGACGCCTGAGGACATGGCTGCATATCTGGAAGCCTGTTTTGAAATAGCCGACGGCGATGCTGCGTTTATTGCAAAGGCTCTCGGCACCATCGCCCGCGCTAAAGGAATGACGCAAGTTGCCCGCGATGCGGGCCTTTCGCGTGAGAGTCTTTACAAACCCTTGTCCGGCGAACGCGCGCCAAGTTTTGACACGATCTTAAAAGTCATTGCGGCCCTCGGATTAAAACTCCATGCGGAGGCGATCCAAAGGTAATTGAATGTCTGACGATTCAAAGGTAAATAGTTCGACTTTGAGAGATTCGATCTCGACCGAAGTTGGGATCAAAGCGGCCGAGATCGTTGCGCAAATTGCTGACGCGAACGACATTCCGACCGCTCTAGCTGGCGGCATCGCAATGCACATTTATGGATTTACGCGCGCGACGACGGATGTTGAGATGTTGGCAAGATCCGTTTTGCCTTTGGAAGCGACGCGACGGATCGATTTTGGCGGCGAAGGTTATGATGTAAAGGTCGATGACAGAAATGTGCCCGTCGATGTGATCGTTCGCGACGATAAGCTTGCAAAGATCTATCAAGCCGCATTAGCACAGGCCAAAACCACTGATGTCGGCCTAAAGATCGTCTCGCCCGAATGGCTGGTGGTCATGAAACACTTCTCGCCGCGTGCGAAAGACAGGATCGATCTGACATGGCTTTTGCAGGAAGAAGGTTTGGTGGACCGAAAACAGATCGAATCGAACTTAACAAAGGCCATCGGCGAAGACGCCGCATTCTACGTCGTCGCCGATCTCGACAGCGACTATGCGTACGCCGATTTTCTAAAGGCTCGTGAGAAAGGGAAGAATAATTGAGCCGAACGTACAATACTCGTCGCCGTTAGTTCGCTCTTTAGAAAAAGTGTTATCGATTGAAACCAAATTTATCGCCACGCCCGGAAAGGGTGAAGTGTCGGCGCTCTTGATGCGGCCAAAGGATGCGACGCATTTGGTTGTGGTTGGGCATGGGGCGAGTACGAATATGCGGCATGCTACGCTTGCTGCGATCGCGGAGGCGTTGGCTGACGAGAAGATCGCGACGTTTCGGTATAATTTTCCTTATTCTGAGAATGGCCGCGGGCGAGATTCGGCGGATGTTTGTGTCGAGACGGTCAGGAGCGCTAGCCGGGCGGCGAGGGAAACGGCGCCCGATCTTGTGCTGCTTGCGGGCGGATATTCGTTTGGCGGGCGGATGACATCGACTGCTCAGTCACAAGAGCCGCTTGATGATGTAAAAGGTTTAGTGTTCTTTTCGTTCCCGCTGCATCTTGCCGGGAGGCTCGATACAAAGCGTGCGGAGCATCTAGAACAGATCGATATTCCGATGCTTTTCCTAAGCGGAACCCGGGACGAGCTTGCCGTTCTCGAGCTGCTCGAACCGGTGGTTGCAAAACTCGGAAAGCATGCGACGCTCCATAAGATCGACACCGCAAATCACAGTTACAAAGTATTGAAAAAAATGCGAACCTCGCAAGAAGACGTGTTTGCCGAGATGGCAAGAGTTTTAAGATCCTGGGTAACTGAAAATAGAATTTAGGAGCCATTTGATGAAATTGAAATTAGCCGCTGTCATTGTTGCCATGGTCTTTTGTCTGTTTGCGATTGCCGGATCGCCTTTGGCACAAACGGCGGTAAGATCGACTGAACAAACGGCTCAATCGTTGATCGATGCATATAACGCTCGAAACATGGACGGCATTTTGAAGGCGTATGCTCCGGATTCGATCGCGTATGCATTGCCCAGCGGCGAAGTTATTCTCAAAGGACACGATGAGATCCGTAAAAAATTTGCACGCGTTCTTGATCCAAAAGTAAAACTAAAGGTCGAGATCATAAACCGCATCGTTGACGGCAAGTTCGTCATCGACAAAGAAAAGATCAGCGGCACGTCTGACGGCAAACCGGTCGAGTTTTACGGGACCGTGATATACGAGATCACCGATGGGTTGATCCGAAAAGAATGGTATTTGAGGCAGTAACAAGAGGCGTTCAAAGAAGCACAAGTTCAAATGCAGAAGCCCGCGCGTGAGAGGCTGTGTCAAAACTGCGTATTTTGTCCCGAAGGGACGGTCGAAAATAGCCCACCGATTCATCGGTGGGGGAAAGTTCAACGCGGTCCGAGTCCCGTAGGGACGACAGAAATGACGATGTTTACTGGATTTCAGCCGTCCCTTCGGGACTTTCGCGAAACCTGCGATCCGTTCCCACCGATAAATCGGTGGGCTATTTTCAAAAGATCCCTACGGGATTTTAAACTTTTGACACAGCCTCGTGAGCAAGGGCTTAGCATCCAGCAAGGTATAGCTCCGATACAACCAGATCGGCAAACTAAAGTTTGCCGGACATTGCGGTTTTTGACACAATCATCCCATGCCTTCCGCCATGAGGGTTCGAATAATTGCCGCGTTCTCTATTGCTTGTATCCTGGTCTTACTGAACGGATATATCTCGCTTAGCGCGATAATTTCGCTAAGTGAGAATAATAGCCGTGTTGTCGATTCATTTGAGGTCATACAGAGCGCGGATGCGGTTTTAGTAGCACTAATAGACGCCGAAACCGGAC
>JADLDC010000252.1 GCA_020846885.1 Acidobacteriota bacterium
ACCAAGGACCTTAACGGCGAGCCGCTTGAGTCGTGGGCCGACATCGTCCGCCGTGTCGTGGGACATGTTTCCACGGCGGAAAAGGACCGGGCCGAACAGGACGCGTTCTACAACGATATGACCGCGATCATGCTCGACCGCGAGTTCATCCCGAACACTCCGTGCCTGGTCAACGCCGGCAAGCCTAAAGGACAGCTTGCGGCCTGCTTTGTCCTGAACGTTCCCGATTCGATCGAGGGCATAATGGAGCATGCCCAAAATGTCGCCATCATTCACCAAACCGGCGGCGGCACCGGGATGACCTATGAATTTTTAAGGCCGGCCGGTTCAATGGTCAACTCGACGCGGGGCGTTGCCAGCGGCCCGGTCAGCTTTATGAACATCGTCAACCAGACGACCGAGGTCGTAAAGCAGGGCGGTGTCCGCCGCGGTGCAAATATGGGCATCCTGAGCGTGTACCACCCGGATATCCTCCGCTTCATTCACGCAAAGAACGATCAAAGCAGCCTGACAAACTTTAATATCTCGGTGACGGTCACCGATGCGTTCATGGAAGCTGTCGATAACGGGCGCTGGTTCCAGACCGAGTTTCATGATGAGCCGTGGACGCAGGAGGTTTTCGATCCGGTTACGGGGGCGAACTACGCCGTTTACCGCCGGCCGGATGGTTCGGCCGTGACCTTTGCGGACAAATTCGCCTTCGAAACGGCGGATGTTTCCGATTGTGTGATCGAAGAACCGCCAATGCCGGGAATGGTGTTCGCTCCCGACATCTGGCAGCGCATCATCGCCTCCGCCCATAAGTATGCCGAACCGGGCATCATCTTTATCGACGAGGTCAATCGCAATAATCATATGATGGCGTCGATGGGCCCGATCTATGCCTGCAACCCGTGCGGCGAGCAGCAGCTGCACTTTAATAACTCGTGCAATCTCGGTTCGATCGATGTCGCGAAGTTTTATTCTCCCTCCGAAGATCCGTCGAGCATTGATGCGAGCATCGACTGGGACCGCCTTGCCGAAACGACCCGGCGTTCGATCCAATTTCTCGACAATGTCGTAGATGCCGGCCATTTCCCGTTGCCGGAGATCGACGATGTAGTAAAACGCACGCGCCCTGTCGGGCTTGGGATAATGGGCTTTGCCGATCTGTGCCTGCGCCTCGGGATCACTTACGGCAAGCCTGAGTCGTTCGAGCTGATAGAACGCGTGATGGGCTTCGTTCGGCGTGAGTCATGGAATGCCTCGCTCGAACTTGGAAGAAAGAAAGGGGTTTTCCCGGAATTTGAAGCGAACCGCGACGCATACACCCGTTTCCTTCGCGACGAGATCGGAATACCTGATGGCGTCGATATCACGCCGCGAAATTACGAAGTGACAACCATCGCCCCAACCGGCACTATCTCGCTGGTCGCGGAAACTTCGTCCGGTATCGAGCCCAATTTTTCATGGGCCTACGTCCGCCAGGACACTGTCGGCACCCGGACCTATGTTCACACACTGGCTGCCGAAGCCTTGGGCATTGAGGTCGATCAGACCAATGAAGAGTCTATAAAAAATGCCGCCGAGTACGTTGTCGCAAACGCGGACAAGCTGCCGGCGCATTTTATTTCCGCAATGGAGATCAGCTCCGTCGAGCACGTAAAGGTTCTTGGTGCGGCCCAAAAGCACGTTGATAACGCGATATCGAAAACCTGCAACGGTGCGGCGGACGACACTGTCGAATCTGTCGATGAACTTTATCACCTGGCGCGAAAGCTCGGGTGCAAGGCCGTCAGCTATTACCGCGACGGCAGCCGCGAGGGACAGGTTTTGAACACGATGAAAGCGTCAGAACCGCCTGTGTTAGCGGGCGGCCCGAGTGTTCAGGATGACGACCTGCCCCAGACCGGAGATGAGTTCTCGCCTTCTCACGCCCTCAACCTGTCATCAGCGCGAACAGAACGCCCGCGCGAACTCCAGGGCTCAACCTGGCGGATCCCGTTCGATGGGCAGAACCTGTATGTCACGGTCAATCACGATGGCCATCGCATCCTTGAGGTCTTTGCGACGGGGCCGATCAGCCAGGGTGTTGGCCTGTTGGCGTCAAAGATGCTGCGCGGCGGTTTCGAGGTGAAAGAGGTTTCACGCAGCCTGAACAAGGTGACCGGCACGCACGCCGTGTGGTTCAACAAACGCCTACTCACGTCGCCCGAACAGGCCGTGGCCGAATGCCTTCTGCTGATAGAGCGACGCCTCAACAATCAGCCTGAATCGCTGCGGGCCGCGAAAATAGCTGTCACCGAGACCGAGGCCGCTCAGACCCAGATGTCGAACCTTATCGGAGAATGCCCAGAATGCCGCGGCCAGCTTGAACACGCCTCCGGCTGCGACTTCTGCCGCGACTGCGGATATTCGAAATGTAAATAGATCCTGGCCCTTGCTGATCTCCCCCCGCACGTCAGTAAGGGCATCTCGAATATCTAGCCATTACGTCCTGCCGATCTGCGAGAATCCTGGCTCGTGCGTTTTCGCGTTTCTTCATTCGTTCATTTCGTGGTGGCGAAGCCGGCCCCTGGACCACGAAACGAACGAAAAAAGAACACGAAAATCCACGAAACAATATTCCGTTGGCGAACGGTGTTATCGTGATCCAACCCTGCGTTTCTACCCCTACGCTGTCCGAAAAATCTTGACCCCGCTACCGCTTAAATGCTATTCATATTAGTTGTTTCGCTTCCTTCAACCGATCAGTTTTTTCGCCCCTAAGGAGTACCAATGACCCGGAAGTTCCTTTTCATC
>JADLDC010000253.1 GCA_020846885.1 Acidobacteriota bacterium
GCGAGGATGACGTGTCCGAATGGTTTAACTTCATCCGTCAGACAAACCGCAGGGCGCACCTTCTGGCCAGTAAGATCGTCAAAGGGGAACGGCACAAGTACGATCTTATATTTCATTCTCGATCGGCTTGCCGTCTGCTGAGGTGTATATGTCTTCGTCCTGATCACTCAAGAAATCGAAAACGGGATTCGTCGATGCCGCCCGGACCCAATCAGATTCGCTGAGGTCATCATCTTCAAAAAGGACGATCACGCGGACCTTTGAGAAAGCTCCCTCAGGCAGGTCGTCGTCAAGCAGAAGCTGCCGATTTGACCCGATCGTTGCCGTTGTTTCTATTGCTGTTAGCATTGCTGATTTCCCTTTCGACGATTTTACTATAGAATGCCGCTCCCCGGCCTCGCTTAGCTCTCCTTTTTGTACGGAATTCCCAAAGCCTTTGGCGCTCGTGACGTGCCGATGAATCCGGCAAGGACGATGATCGTCAGCACATACGGGATCATCTCGATGAACTGCACCGGAATTCCCTCGCCGGACGGCAGTTTGATCATTCCCTGGATGGTTATGGTCAATGCCTCGGTAAACCCAAAGAACAGGCATGACAGCAAGACCGGCACAGGGCGCCATTTCGCGAGGATCAGGGCCGCCAAAGCAATGAACCCACGCCCGGCGGTCATCTGCTTCGTAAAGAGCGAGGATTGGCCTGTCGAAAGATAAGCCCCGCCCGCCGCCGCCAGTATTCCGGAGATCATAACGGCCGTATACCGGAATTTTATGACATTGACACCCGCCGCATCCGCCGCCGCCGGATTTGCACCAACCGCCCGCAGGCGCAAGCCGAACGGCGTCTTGTAAAGCACATGCCAACAGATAGGCACAAGGGCAAAGGCCAGAATAGAACCCCACGAAAGATTATTCGTGACCATCGGCATCTTGTCCGCAATGGCTATCTGCGGCGTCGAACCGGTCGAATCATATATCACGCCGCTGATCAACGCCGGCAGCCCGATCATCAGAAAATTGATCGCCATGCCCGCAACGACCTGGTCAGCCTCAAACTTGATGCAGGCAACCGCGTAAACAAGGGCAAGGGCCGCACCCGCGACGAGCCCGGCGGCGAATCCAAAATAGGGATTGTGCGTCTGCAGCGTCACCACCGCCGCAGTGAATGCTCCTGCAAGCATCAGGCCCTCAAGCGCGATGTTGATAACGCCTGAGCGTTCTGAAAAAAGCCCGCCCAGCGCAGCAAAGATCAGCGGCGTCGCCGAACGAATGGTCGCAAAAAGCAAAGAGAATATAACGATATCGGTCATATCTTCGTCGCCCCTCCTTTGCGCCGCGTGTAGGTTTGAAAACTCGCCACAAACAAAATGATCACCGCCTGCAGCACCCAGCCAAGGTCCTTAGAAACATATCTTGTGAACGCATCGACAAATATCTCGCCGCGCGAAAGAACACCGAAAAATATCGCAGCTATCAGCACGCCCAACGGATGGTTTCGGCCCAGCAACGCCACCGCGATGCCGAGAAAACCCCAATCGGCGGAAAATCCCACTTCGAAATGATGCCTGGTTCCCTGCACCTCGCCGATCCCGATCATTCCTGCAAGCATACCGGAGATCGTCATCGCCACGATCACCTGTTTTTTTGCCGAGATGCCGCCGTACTCAGCCGCGCTCGGGTTCTCGCCAACGGCCCGAAGCTCATAACCCCATTTCGTCTTCCACAGAAAGGCCCAAACAAGCACGCACATCAATAGGGCCAGAAGAAACGCGATGTTCAGCGGCACGTCGTACGGAATGAAAGTAAGAAACTCGTTCAGCCGCGGTATCTGCGCCGCCTCGCCTATTTCCGCTGTCCGCTGGATCGGGTCACCAGGGACCTTGTAAAAATATTGCGTAAAATATCCGACCAGCGCGATGCCGATAAAGTTCAGCATTATCGTGTTGATCACTTCATGCGATCCGAATCTGGCTTTCAGATAGCCCGGAATGGCCCCCCAAAGGCCGCCAGCCGCTATGGCCGCAAGCATACAAAGCGGTACAAGGAGAAATGCCGGCAGGCTTGCCCATGACCAATCTTCTTTCTTACCCGCGATCTCCACCATCGTCCCGCCGAACTTGATCCCGACCCAAGCCGCCGCAAAGGCCGCTACGTACAATTGCCCTTCCGCCCCAATGTTGAGCAGCCCGCACCGAAAGGCAACCGCAACCGCCAAGCCCGTAAAGATCAGCGGCGTCGCGTAATGCAGTGTCCAGCCGATATCGCGAAGCGAACCGAACGAATTCGACAACAGCAGCGAATATGCCGTGATCGGGTTGTCGCCCAATAGCAGAATGATCACGCCGCCGACAAGGAACGCCGCAAGGACCGCGGCCAGAGGCCAGAAGATTTCGCGAATGATGTTCATCCGTTAGAGTTACGGGAAGTCTCGGAATCCGAATTTCAGGAAGATGCGGATGCAACTATAACCGAAAAACACCGATACTGTCACGACGCCAAGCCGCTCGAACCAACTTCCCAAGCCCCTCCAGGCCGTTTTGAGCTAGATTCGCGGATCTCTAACGGCCAAAACTCTCTGATAATAACCGGTCCCGGGATGAGCAACCCCTAGATCCTGCAGCGGCGAGAGCACATACGAAAGCCATCAAAATAGGGCCGCGAGACCCGCAAAAATACACGGTCGCAGCCATCGCTTGCAATAGAGTTGACAATTACCTACTCATATTTTATTATTTTCTTGGACTAATTGTTTAGTCATTGACCTTACTCAAGTTTTGGAGGAAATGATAATGAACATGGTTAAATACGATCCGTTTAGC
>JADLDC010000254.1 GCA_020846885.1 Acidobacteriota bacterium
GCAATTAGCGAATACATCGATAACAATAATCAGGAACCAAAACCGTTCGTTTGGACCAAAACCGCTGACGAAATCCTCGCAAGCCTTGCTCGATTTTGTCAACGAACTTTAAAGACAGGACACTAGCGTTTTCCCACATAAAGCTCGCCAAGTAGGAGACACAAAAAGCATAAAAGGAATTGCGATTCAATTGCTGCCGTTTGCTAGACGCTGTGGACTCTGTCCAGCAGCCTGATCAGAGCCTTCTCCTCTGGGCCCAAGCCGTTCGTGCTCCGTGCTGATTTCCTCAGCCTTCTCGAGCGAGATTCGTCAATTACCAACCCGCTCTCGTATGCCTCGATAACGGCCGGGTGAATGTAGGAGCTCCGGCAAACAGAAGGAGTATTGCCCAGTTCTGCAGCGACGCGCCTGACAACTTTCACGACATTTTTCTTGATCTCCGCGGGTTCCTCACATTTTCCGATCGAAGCAAACTCTGCCGCCGCGACCACTGTTGCGCCCCAGGTGCGAAAATCCTTGGCTGAGGACTCGGCGCCGAGAGATGCTTTTATATACGAATTTATCTGTGCGGGCTTAATTGCCGCAGGTTTTCCATCATCATTGATAAATCGAAAAAGCTTGCGGCCGCGGCCAAGCGATCGCATCTCGTTAAAAACGGCGGCCAATTCGTGATCGATCAGCACCTTCTGCTGCTGAACGTGCCCTTTGCCGACAAATTCAAATCTGAGCCGGCCTTTCCGTCCGATGGAGAGATGCCTCTTTTGCAATGTTGTAAGGCCGTAGGTCTTGAAATCGCGCGCGCTGCCATCCGCTCCTACTCTGAAATAGAGTTTGTCTATCAGTTTTATCGCCACTGCCAGAACCTTCGCACAGGGCAGGCCGTGAAGGTCAATATCCTCGTTCGCCTTCCTGCGCAATCCGGGGAGCAGGGCCCCGAACCGCTCGATCTTTTCAAACTTTTTTCTTTGTTGCTTTGCCGCAAACGCTGGGTCGTAAATGTATTGTACGCGGCCGGCCGAGTCCATCCCCACGGCCTGGATCTTGCCGTGCGTTGCTGGGTTGACACGAACAAACTTCCATGCCGGCGGGATGGCAAGGGCCGCAATGCGCTCGAGATCAGATGCCTTGCTCAGCTCGCCGCCGTCGCAATGACAGTACTTGGACCGCGGGCCTCCGCGTCCGATTCGTTTCCACCAGTTAGCCCGGCGGCCCTTATCTATCGTTGCCTTTGCCTTGGCCGTATCGACCGCCGGCAGAGGGCCTGTCTTAGTCATCCCATTGCTCGCTGATGTTCATTCTATCATTTTGCGTGCCAGCAGAATGGAGATCGCACGGGCCCTGGCGGACGAACATCGGGGCCCTGAAGGTCGTTTGGTATAAGGTTTGCGAGACATCAACTATGAAAACCAGGAATGTTCGGATCGCGTACACACCGAACACGGAGGAAAAGATGAACACAAAACGCGGAAGCAGCGGGCCGAAACAACGCGGCGGTTCGCCAAATGTGAATGAGTTGCCGGCAAAGCAAAGGCGTGGAAGCTCGATCCGACGAAGTGTCGAGTCGCCGCCATCCCCTGATAGTTCACGCGTTAGCCAAATGAGCAATGCCGACGGTTCGGGCCGCGGGTCCGACGAAAGGTCAGGGGGAACACTAGGACTTCCTGAAAGCAGTCAGCGAACCAATTCACGGTCAGCATTGATCCAGGAGGCGGACGTAAAATGACGGACAACAAACTTGAATTTGACGAGGCGCAGCGAACCGCAAATTACGAGGCGGCAAGATCGCATGGGAGAGCAGAAGACGAAGTTCTCGAAACGGAGCGCGAAGTCGGCCGCGGCCGGGTGGCGGCCCGGATCTCGCAGTTCGTCGATTACCTATTCTTCCTTATATACGGCCTGCTAACGATCCGTCTCTTGCTTGAGCTTTTCAACGCCCGTGAAGGAGTTGCTTTCTTTCGTTTTATCAGATCGGTGACGGATGTTTTCTACTGGCCGTTTCAAGGGATCGTACCTAGTCTTTCTACGCCGGAAGGCTTTTCGCTAGAACTTTCGATCGTGGTCGCACTGGTCGTGTATGCATTGCTTCACATGGCGATCAACGGCCTCTTGCGGATCGGGGCACATCGCAAGGTCGAGATATGATCACAAGATGCCGTGAGATGACAGCGATCTTCTTTCTCTCGGAACCGTTTGTTCAAAACAGCGACGTGGTCCACCCGCCATCCACGGGGATCGAAGTGCCGGTTATATATCCAGCACGTTCTGAAACGAGGAACGCAGCAAGTGCAGCGAATTCATCCGGCCGACCGAGGCGACGCATTGGTATCTCTGATTGCCATCCGGCCTTAACCGCGCCGGCATCCGAGCCTTGTTTTTCGGAAAGCGTTTGTGCAAGGGCCTCAACGCGGTCGGTGGCGGTGTAGCCGGGCAGGATATTGTTCACAGTTACGCCGTAGGCGGCAACCTCGTTAGAAAGCGTCTTAGCAAAACCAGTTACAGCGGCCCGAATGCTGTTCGATAGCATCAGGTTGTCGACCGGCTGTTTTGCGGCGATCGACGTAATGTTCAAGATCCTGCCCCATCCGCGTTCTTTCATTCCCGGCAACA
>JADLDC010000255.1 GCA_020846885.1 Acidobacteriota bacterium
CCGCCCGGCGGTACCCCGAACCGCCTGCGGCCAAATCGGCCCAGGTCCTGGAGCGAAGTAAAAATACCTTCCTTTCTGAGTAAAAGGCCCATTACAGATCGGCTGCCCGTTCAGGCGCGGACAAAGCGCACACGGTCGCCCGGGCTGAAAATTAAGGGCGGTTCAACGCTTGCGGCGATCAACTCCTCTTCAGTCCGGCCAATTATTTGCCAACCGCCGGGTGAGGCCGACGGATAGATGCCCGTTTGCCTGCCCGCGATCCCGATACTTCCCTTGGGAACCGAGGTTCGGGGTGTTGCACGTCGTGGGATCGCAATACGTTCATCGACTGCCCCAAGATACGGAAAACCGGGAAGGAATCCTAGCATAAAAACGCGATACTCAACGGACAAGAATATCTCGATCGCGTCATCGATCGAAAGATCGGCGAATGAAGCGATCAAGTCCAAATCGGGAGCATCGTTACCCGAAAATCTAGCTGGGATCGTAACCAGCCGGCCAGATTCGCTGCGGCGGACCGGCGCTGTCAGGAGTGCGTTGCTCACCAGATCCCGGACGGCTGAGAAGGTTGTATCGTACGATGGGCAGGTGCTGCGGACGGTTGACTGGTCGTAAAAGACCGCGACAGAAGCCATTGCCGGAACTGCCTCGATCAGGCCGGGAAACGGATATTCAGAAAGATATTTCGCGAGGCAGATAGCGGCATCATTTAATGCGATGGAAAGCTCGTTCCCGAATTCGACCGTGATCGCGCTGTCGCCAAGCGGAAAGATCCTTGTCGGCTGAATGTTCATCGGTCAGCGGGTCCTTTGTTTCGGATCGAGATATTCGCGCAGGCCGTCGCCGATGAAGTTGAAGGCAAGCACCGTTAGGGCGATCGCCGCTCCAGGGAAAAAGAGCACGTGCGGCGTTGCGGCAAAGTATTGTCTTGCCTCTTCGATCATCGTACCCCAACTCGGTGCAGGCGGCGGTATGCCGAGGCCGAGAAAGGAAAGCGATGCTTCGGACAAAACGGCGCCAGCCATTCCGAGCGACGCCTGGACGATCAGAGGCTGGATCGCATTCGGCATGATGTGCGTGAAAAGGATCCGCATATTGCCTGCTCCGAGCGCTTTGGCGGCCTGGACAAAATCATACTCACGGACCTTTAGCACCTGCCCGCGCATTACGCGGGCATATCCGACCCAGCCGATGATGCAGAGAGCAAGGATCAGCTTGCCCAACCCCGCTCCTAAAAAAGCTACCAGAGCGATAGCAAGCAAAAGGCCGGGAAAGGCTAGGAAGACGTTGAACAAGTAGCCCGACAATACTTTATCGATCCAGCCGCCGTAATAGCCCGCGATCGAACCGATCAGAATACCGATCGTCCCTGAAACAACGACCACCGTTATTCCGACCTCCAGAGAGATCCTTGCACCAAAAATGAGCCGTGAATAAATGTCGCGGCCCAATGCGTCCGTACCGAACCAGTGTTCTGCTGACGGCGGTGCGAATCTTATGGCAAGGTCCTGTGCCGTTACGTCGTGTGTAGCAAGAAATGGCGCGAATATGGCGGCGAGCACTACAGCTGCCGCGATCGCGATACCTATGTAGCTGAGCCTGTTCATCAGGAAAGCCGGATCCTTGGGTCAAGCCTCCTGTACACAAGATCGGTCAGTGTGTTGGCAAGGATATAAGTCACACTTATTACAAGTACACAGCCTTGAACGAGGCGATAATCACGTTTTGCGATACCGTCTTCAAGCAGCAGAAGGCCGAGGCCTTGCCAACTGAAGATCTTTTCGGTGATGATCGCGCCCGCAAGCAGCACGCCAAGCTGCAAACCGAGTATCGTGACCACCGGGATCAACCCGTTCTTAAGTACGTGTTTGTAAACCACGGTGCGTTCGCTCAGCCCTTTGGCCCGCGCGGTGCGGACGTAGTCCTCGCCAAGTTCTTCGATGACGCTGGAACGTACCATTCGTGTCAAGATCGCCGAAAGGGCGGCACCAAGCGTTATGGCCGGAAGTACGATGTCTTCTGGGTAAAGACTGCCTGTAGGAGCGAACCAGCCAAGTTTTACTGCAAAGACATAGACCAGGAATGGGCCGATGACGAATGTCGGCAGCGAGATGCCGAGCAGGGCAATGAATGAGGCAATGTTGTCAAGAATGCCGTTCTTGTTGCGTCCGGCAAGAACCCCGAGCGGGATCGCGATGCCGACCGCGACAAGCATCGCCGCCAAAGCCAGCTTGATCGTCGCCGGATAGCGCTCAAGGATCATATCCAGTACCGGACGGTCCGTGCGGAACGAAGTTCCCAGGTCGCCGCGCAGCAGGCCGGCCCAATAATCGTAGTATCGATTGTTGGTGCCGTTCCACGCCAAGCCATGCTCATCAGTATAGCTAATAAAAAATGCCGGGCGGTCAAGCCCGTGCTTTTGATTGAAATTGTCGATCTGCTCGGCGGTTGCCGTTTCGCCCAGGATCGTGGCCGCAGGCGAACCCGGCACCAGTTCGATCAGCAGCGTAACCGCCGACACGACGGTCCAGATGACCAGAAGCATCAATCCGAGACGGCGAGCGAAATTTAACAGCTTGTACTTCATCCAGAGAGGCGGCCCGAAAAAGTTTATAATTTTGCGAAAGATATAACAAATTTCGTGCCGTGTCGGAGCAGCCGCGTTTGATCCTACCAGCTTCGCCGCCACTAAAAGCACTAACTAATGGACTGTAACAATTAGATCGGACGTATTTTGTGCTCTTTGTGTCTTCAACTTGGTGAGCTTTGTGTTTAAAGATCGTTAACACAAAGATCGCAAAGGGCTGACGCAAAGGCCGCAAAAAACGGCAAAAGGACTGAAAACTACAAAAGGTATAGCTTCAACGCTCAACCCGAGCGAGTTCCCGAATGGATGGCCGCTATTCCTCCGGTGAGGTTGCTGTATGAGACATCCTCAAAACCGGATGTACGAAACATTTGCACGAGAGCCTTTTGATCCGGAAATTTTGATACCGAATCGGGGAGGTACTCATAGGCCCCGCGCGAACCGCTAACCAATCCGCCGATCCGCGGCAGGACCTGTGCAAAGTAGAAATTGAACAGAGTTCGAAAACCCGGGACAGCGGGCGAAGAGAATTCCAGGACCACAAGCTTTCCTCCGGGCTTGAGTATTCGCCGAAGTTCGGACAGGCCGTCTTTGAAATTCGCAAGATTTCTGAGGCCGAATGCGATGGTCGCCGCGTCGAATGTCTCGTCCGGGAACGAAAGCTGCATCGCATCCGCCTCGATGTAGGGGATCGTCAGCGAAAGCACAGCCGTCTTTTCTCTTGCACGAGCAAGCATCGGGCGGCAAAAATCAGTTCCGACCACCTTGGCGGCAGCATCGCGCTGAAGTTCGATCGAAAGATCGCCTGTCCCGCAGGCGACATCCAGGACAATGGCCCGCGGGTCAGCCAACGTTTCGGCCAGCAGGCTTCGCACACGCCGACGCCAGCTTTTGTCAATATTTACCGAAAGAAGATGGTTGAGCAGGTCATAGCGGCCGGCGATGCCCGAGAACATGGATCGGACAGCAGCGGCGTGAGCTACCTCGTTGGCTGTGCGTTCTGTGGACATTTAGTTAGCGGTGCTGCTCGCCGCCGATACCGCGGGAGCTGAAACAACCGCCGTCGCGAGCGGTGCATTCGTTAGCCTGGACGCGAGAGCGTTGACATCGGCAAGAGCAACGTTCTGAAATGCCTTCAGATCTTCTGATGGTGAGACAAGACGGAATGTATCAACATCGAGCCACAGGTCTGTAACGTCGCGTTTTCCTCTCTCCGCAAGAATCTCATTTTTAGCAACGGAGAATTCCGCTTCGGTAATCGGCCGGGCAAGGATGGAATGCAAAGATCGCTGATCAGCATTCTTATCAGCACTTGTGGAAAGTACCACCGGTGACGACGGCTGTGATCGGTAGCCGAACGTAAATGCCCCGGGAAGTATGTGCTCGCCATGAACGACGGACGCATTTGACCCCGAGCCTTTTGCGATCAGTTCCGCAAGACGCGTCTGCAGTACGCGGGCAAAAACTTCTGCAGGTGCAAAATCCTTGCTTGACCGGGCAAAGCCGCGTGTCGCATAACGAATTTCTGACTGGGCAATACCGGGCATCTCTAGCTTAACTGCCGCCGCATCCGGTGCGTCAGGCTGGCGAAAGGTCGAAGGCACGCGCTTATCAGATTTCTGCCATGCACCGAAATACCGCCGGGCCGCGCGAAAGGCAAGATTCGGGTCAATATTTCCGCTGATTATAACTGTTGCGTTGTCGGCGGTGACCAGCCGGTCTTTTGCAAATCTCAGGTCCGCGAAATCGATCTTTTGCAGCGACGCCGTCGTGCCGTCTATCGGCCGGCCGTATGGAAAGGTACCAAACAGCCGTGCCGCGACGGCCCGGTCCGCGACATACGACGGATCTTTCTCCAATGCCTGCATCTTTGCCAGTTGGGCGGCTTTGAGCGGCGCGATCGAATCCTTGTCGATAGAGACCGTCGCCATCGCTTGAGCGACGGTTTCGATCAGAGTGAGAAAATCGCCGCCGCGGGCGGTGGTATCGATCTCTATGTAATCGTAATTGCAGATAACATCGAAACTTCCGCCGAGCTCATCGTGAAAAAAGCTCCGCGAATCCGCCGTCGGAAAAAAGCTGTCAGACAATAGTTTCATCACGCCTTCTTTCTCCTGAGGATCGAACGAAGAACCGGCGTGGATGCGTAGCTTTACCGAGACAATATCGTTGCCCGGCGTCTTCAGCGTAAGGACCTTCATGCCGTTCAGCAGCTTTTCCTGCCGCGGCGTTGCGGCCGGTTTTTGGGCGGATATGGCCGCCGCAAGCGCGAATGTAAGGCCGATCAACAATAATA
>JADLDC010000256.1 GCA_020846885.1 Acidobacteriota bacterium
GCAACGAAGTCTCCGAATCGTTTTATTAAATTTCGAACCTCTATCATCGTTTCAATCCTCGTTTGAAACTAAGTGCCGCAAATCCCAGCATCACGGCCGAGACCGCAAGCAGCATCCATTTTGCCTTACCGCTGCCCGTTGGCGGTGCGAAGCCGGTTTCGACCTTTACGGGGCTCATCAGCGGCAGCCGGTCGAACTCGTTTGAGCCCTTTAATATCGGAAATGATCTTTCAGCCACAACGATCGACTGGGCGGCCGGGCTGTTCAGATAGATCCGCAGACGCGGAAAATTTCCTTCGAGATATTCGAAGATGTTATGGATCCGATGCGGAACGTCGCCCAGGCCATCGGCATCAAAGTCATAGCCGTCGTAGTCGCCCCAATAGTTGCCGCCGCTCTCATCCTGCCAGGTTGTCGAACTGCCTTTGCCAATGAGCTGAAGCGGGCTGATGTTGTTGATGAAATTGTTTTGCGTAAACGTGTTCTGATCGGAGCTTGCAAATATTTGCATCGCCACGTCGTTCTCAGCGATCGTATTCCGGCGAAAGACCGAGTCCTTTGCCGCTTCCATAAAGATACCAACGGCGTTGTCAAGGATCAGATTTTCTTCCGTTATGCAATTTCGGCAATCCTGAAACAGAATGCCGAACGAGCTAAATCCGCGATTGTGTACGAATGCGTTTCGCCGCAGGGCTATCCGCTGCGAGTACATTATCGCCGCGCCCGCAATGTTGTTGAAAAACACGTTATCCTCGAACGAATTGTCGTCCGAGTTCATAAAATGCAGGCCGTATCGAAGGTTGTAGATCCGGTTGCCGCGGAATATGTTGCCCGAGCTGCTTTGGATGTACATACCGTCACGGGCCGCCTCGACGACGTTATCTTCAAGCAGATTTCGCGGTGAATTCCACAGATGAAGGCCGCCGCCGCGCTCGCCGCTTTCCAGTTCCGTACGGCCGTTGATCCGGTTTCGCCTTATCTTGTTGTCCGCCGATTGATACAGATAGATCCCGAACAGGATGTCGCTAAGCCGGTTGTCCTCGATCGTATTGCCGCTCGACATTAGAAGGATGCCGGCGTCTTCCTCAACAAGGTTCCCGCCGCTGGTCTCGATCCCAAGCCCGCGTATCGTGCAGTTCGCGGCCCGAATCTCAACAACACTGCCCTTTCCCGTACCCTTGATCGTCGGCATTCCAACGCCTTCGATCGTCAGGGTTTTTTCAATGATCAGGTTTTCGAGATAGGTGCCGGTTTGAACCCTTATCGTGTCACCCGCAGCCGCGAATGAGATCGCTTCGCTAACGGTCTTGAATTGCTCCTCCGGCCCAACCGTCAGCACTTCTGAGCGTGCCGATAGAGCAGCGAGAAAGACGAAAAACAGCAAGTTGAGGCAGCGGAACTTCATTGCCAACGTCACGCATCTGCCTTACGGTTGACCCGCCAGGCCCACAAGATGGCCGCAAGAAGCAGGAAGCCGTAGATAAAGAAAATATACGAACTCACTTCGGGGTAGCTGTAAACCGTAAAATTCCCGACCTCTTGTTCACCAAACAGCGGCGGCGTGAAGGGCGGGACCTTTATCGCCGCGGTAGGATCAAGATGATGGCCGTAGGTGTAAAGTCTGTAGTAGAAACTCCAGAACGAATACAGGCTGAAATAGACGAAGATGACGAAAACATCGACCAATTTCGACATCTTTCCAAGCACGGCCGCCCGAAGTGCGAGAAGCATCAGGCCGCCGATCGCGAACGGAAGCCACAGGAATTCAGCAAAATCGCTTTCGAGCAGCGGCCGCATCCCTATGTAGTGGTTCAAGGAATTTATCTCGAGCAGGTCGTCGCGATTTGGAGTTTTGCCGCCTTCGAGATGATAGGCATAAATATCAAGCGTCAGCCCGTCCGTATATTGATTGGAATAGAACGTCATGTTCCAGAGCGGGAAAAAGAACACGATGGCCAGCGACAGCGCGGCAATGACCGCAAATAGGCGGCTGCCGGGCGGCAAAGGCTGCTCAAGAAAGAGAAATTTATTGTTTAAAAATCGAGTCAGCCAACCATCAGAAGTGCTTTCGGTCTCAGCAATGTACTCGGATCGATCTGCCATTTCATCCCCCAAATTACGTCAGAGTCGCCGCGAAGCGACGTGAATCATGTTCACGCCGCCTCGCGGGTTGCTCAGGTTATTTTGGCTTTACAACCAAATACCCCTGCATCTCCTGGTGCAAGGCCGAACAGAAGTTCGTGCAGTAATAGGCGTAAACGCCCGGCTTGTCAGCCACGAACTCGATCGTCTTGGTCTCACCTGGATCTACCACCACGTTTATGTTGTATTCCAACAGTCCAAAGCCGTGAAGCTCGTCTGTCGTTTGTTCGATATTGGTCAGGTGGATGGTGACCTTATCGCCCTGATTGACCTCGATCGCCGTCGGCGTGATCGTACTTCGAACAAGTATCGTCTTGACCGTCACCGTGCCGGGGCCGGTTTCGATCTTCGCGTCGTTGATCTCCCAGATCGCGTTTGGATTCTTGTTTTCCTCTTTCGGATATACCTCGATCGGTTTTAGCTTGTCCGCCTTTATGATCTGGGCATAGTGCGGCTCAGGTTCAGTAAAGGCGTTATACAGCAGCTTCATCTTTTCGCCGTCGATGCCGATAAGCTGCGAGCTTTCCGGCTGTGACGGGCCGACATTGAGGTGTGTCCCGTGCGACAGTTTGTTCAATGCGATCAGATACTTGCCATCGGGATCGACCGTATCGCCTTCGGCTGTCGCAAGGTGTCCGATGTTATAGGTGATCGGGATCTTGTCGGCGATCTCCCATGTTCCGAGCTTCCATTTCGCAACCGCACTTTCAACGAACAGCGACGTGTAGGCATAGCCCTGGTTGTCAAACTGTGTATGCAGCGGTCCGAGGCCGACGTTGACCTCGGCTTCCTTTACGAAATCATAGTCAAGTATCGGAAGGCCGTCCTCTTCGCCGGAAAACTTCTTGTTCTGGATCGCCGCGAGCATTTTATCGACGCTGTAAGCCGTAGTTATGGATTGGAGCTTGCCGCTGCCAATGATCCATTTTCCGTCAGGGCTGATATCAACGCCGTGCGGACTTTTGCTGCACGGGATCAGATATACCAGGCCGGGAGTTGCGACAGGATCGACAACAGGTACACCATCCACTATCTTCGTTTTTCCTGCCTGAACAGCTTTTTCAACTTCTTTCCAGTTGACAGCTACGATGTAGTCACGCTCGCGTTGCGTTGAGGTGACCTCAAGCTTGCCGATCGCTTTTTCGGTGTTGTATGTCGTCCAGAACGCCCAGCCATCGCTTGGGCCTTTGCCGGCATCACCGAGATCGTATGCATACGGCGGCATTTCGATCTGCCACCCTACACTCATTTCGCCCGTGTCAGGCTTGATCGAGATGCCCGAGACGACGCCCTTATATTTAGTGGCATATTCCTCAACGGGAACGGCTGTTTTCTTAGGCAGTGGGATCGAGAAGCGGGACGCGGCAAGCACATACTCGCTGTTAGGCGTGATAAATGCTCCGCCGTGGAAGCCGGAAACGTTTGGCACCGGGCCAAGGATCTGCTTTGTCTTAAAGTCGCGCAGGTCGATGCGCGCGATACGGTTGTTTCCGTTGTCGTTCACGAAAAGCCAACGGCCGTCATAATCGCCTTTGGTTTCGCTAAGGGCCGGGTGGTGAACATCGCCCCATTCGAAGCCGCCAAGCATTTCCTTGGTCTCTTTGTCGAAACCGTAGCCGGTCGCCGGATACTTCGCAAAGACCGGGATCGTTGCGATATGCCGCATTGACGGAATGCCCGCGACATAGACGTTGCCTGAGTGTCCGCCTGAATAAAACACGTAATACTCATCAATGTCTCCGGGAGCAACGTAGGTCATTGTCGCTGCCTCGGCGGCGCCGCCTCGTTCCTGTTTCATCGCTGTTCGTCGTCCGCAGCTGCCGATGACCATCAGCGAAGCTAGAATAATTACTCCAATACCTATCCACAAAAATTTGGGCTTTTTTATCAGGTTTTTCATCTTTCTCCTTTATGTCCTCTACTTACCCGTTGGCATGGGGGAAGGAGAAGCATTTTTGATCTGCTGCTCCAGCTTTCGCTGATAGGCAACTTTTAGTAGTGCGATCGCCTGCTGACGCTGTTCGACCGTCAGCGGGATCTGTGTGGCTAAAACTACCGACATGGTTCCCGTAGGTTCCATTAGAAAATCATCCAGTGTACGACCGAATCGGCTTTGGACGTCAGTGACGGCATCAGATAGATCGGGGCCGATCTTGGCCGCTGAATCGACACCGAGCGATGTGACCGAATGGCAGATGAAGCATTTGTTTTGAACGAAGAATGCTCCTTCGCCTTCGAGCATTCGCTTCTCCTTCTCGATCTCTTCCTGCGTGGGAACGTCACGAAGCTGAACACCCGAAATGTAATTCGCCGGTATCGGCTCCTTCCGCCAGCTCATCACAAGCAGGGCAAGTGCCTGCGCGTCTTGTGACGAAAATCCGAAATTCGGCATCACGCTGTCCGGTGAGACCATCTTTGGATTCTGGAAATGGGCGACCTGCCAGGCAAAGACCGAGTGGCGCCCAGTGAGCCGCCCGTAATCGAACTGCTCGGTCGGCTTTTCACCTTCGAATGTTAGGTCGGGCCCGATGATCCCGCCGCGGCCGTTGATCGTATGGCATGCCCTGCAATTCTTTTCCTCCACCAGTTTCTTGGCGGTGTTGATGTAATCCATCCCCTTGGTCTCGCGATCATAGCGATGGCATGAGTTACAGTTCATCTCCATCAAGGCCTTGGAGTTCTTGATCAGATACGCTTCACTAACCTCGGCACCGAGGACCGGTTCTTCCCAGTGCTCGACGTTGCCGTGAGCGTCGGGCAATATCGTTGAAAAGCCTTGCCCGCCATGGCACGACGTGCAGCCGTACGCTGTCAGCGGATGCTTTTCAAGTATCTCCTTCGGATGTGTCCGATACGGCTCCGGCGCGGTTTCCAAACCCTTCCACTCAACGGCCTGGTGGCAGGTGATGCAGCGGTCAACGCGGTCAAGATCTTTGACCCAGATCTGCTGGATACCGGTTGGGACCTGTGCGGCACGCTCAGCCCCGAATTTTTCAGTTACAAACTCCTTAAATTCCGCCTGATAGTCGGTCCAGTCCATTCGGTTCTCGCGAAAGAAGACCCAGGCCGTCAGTCCGAGCAGGGAAAGTCCCAGAACGTAGAGTTTGATCGCATCTTTGCTTAACATTTCTTATCTCTCTCCTTGCTTCGGATCAGAATTTTCGCGGCGTTTGCTCCCATTCCTGCCACGGCATATAGATCTCCCAGAACGGCCCGCGCATAAACGTCCCGATAAAGGTCAGGATCAGGATCGCGACGATGATCAGTAAAAATATCCTGTTCTGCCATTTGCGCTCTTTCGGGAACCAGCGGCCGATCGAACTGACCGGCGATTTGTCGAAATAAGGCCAGAGAACCGCGGCTAGCACGAGAACTCCGGGCAAAATAATGCCGCCGATCAATGCTCCGTTGATCGTGAATCCGCCGATCGTGAATGTCGTGATCGTCACCAATTCCTGAAGCCACAGGAAGTACCACGGCGCCTTTGCCGGATTTGGCGTGACAGCGGGATTTGCGGCCTCTTCAAGCGGGGCTTTCACGATCAGCGTCAGAACGATCGAGGCGACGAGCGTCGCAAGCGTGACAACGGCCAGCCTCACGGTCAGATACGGTGACGATGGCACCTTGTCCTTTTCGTCATCGACCATCACATTGCGGACATCGACCGCCGTTCCGCCCGTGATGCCAAGCAGCGAATAGGTCTTGCTCGCGATCGCCGGCCTTTCTTCTTTCTTCGCTTCTTCGTACCGCTTTTCGACACAGGCAAGCCCGCCGTCCTTTCGCACACGCCACATGTGATAGCTGACAAGCCAAAGCGTAGCAAGCGGCAGAATGAAGCAATGAAGAACGTAAAAGCGGATCAGTGTTGCCTGTTCTATCGTTGTTCCGCCAAGCAGAATAAAGCGTGTCGGTTCACCAAACACAGGTGCCGAGCTTGCGATATTTGTGCCGACGGTGATCGCCCAATATGCCAACTGGTCCCACGGCAAAAGATAGCCGGTGAACGAGAGCAGCAGCGTTATCAGCAGCAGCGCCACACCGATGATCCAGTTGAGCGGGCGGTTTTGGCCGACAGCTTTTCGCCCGTTCTTAAATGCTCCGGTCAGAAAGACGCGGACCATGTGCAGAAACACCACGGCAACCATCAGGTGAGCCCCGATCCGGTGCAGGCCGCGAAGGAACCAGCCGTAGCTTGTCGAAAACTCCAGGTCTTTGACCGAAAGATAGGCACGCTCGACCGACGGCACGTACAGAAACATCAGAACGCCGCCGGTTATCGTCAGGATCAGGAACAGCACGGCCGAGATGGTACCGAGCCAGAACGAATAACCCCACGAGAGGCTTTCGAGGCTGACCTTGGCCGGGAACCAGTGGAGAACGAAATTCCGAACGATCGCGTCTCCGGCCTCGCGTTTAGTTTCTGGCCGCCAGGTCCATGTGAGCTTTTCCCAAGCCGATTTCAGCCTCAGTTTATCGCGCAGCGTCACCAATAGGGTTGATCTTGCCTTTGTTTCCGAAATCAATTCTGTCGCCATAATTTATCTCGCAGTCACGGTTAATGGTCGTCTTTTGTTTTGCCCTGCTTCTGGTCAGAGGTTCGATTCTCCTGCTGCGGAGCAGCACCTCCCGTTCGAATTTCGCTGTGTCGGATCGGGCCTCCCAGGCTTGCTGTCCGGGCCATCAGTCCGGCAGATACGATCCCGATCACCAACGCTGCCAAAACAAGCCATTTGGCGGCCGAAGACTTGATCTTCATAAAAATAAATCCGAGGAGCGAGACCGCACCGGTGACCATCATAAAGATCATTGCAAGTTTTGCCGCGTCTTCATGCAGTTCGATCAGGTCATGGCTAACGCCTGCTAAATGCTCGACGCCTTCTTCCGCGGGTTCGCCTGTCAAATAGACAGGAATCGTAACCAACGCAGAAAAGACAAGCAGCAGGAGCGATACGTTCTTTAGCTCATCGCTCTTCCGGAACATCGCGTAGGCCAGCAGCAGCACCCCAAAAATGCCCCCAAGCACCGGGATGTGATTTAGTAAAAGATGTAAGTAAACTGGATCCATAAGATATACCTCCTAAAAGACTTTCAAGCCCTTTAAGTAGTCAGCCGGTAATCCTGTTCGACCTTTTTGGCCATATCGACGATCAATTGGCCGTCGTCGGGCGAAACTTCGAGGTTGAAATAATCCAATGGCCTCGGTGCGGGACCGGCGTAATTGGTGCCGTCACCGTAATATTTTGAGCCGTGGCACGGGCAGTGAAATTCGACCTGTTCTTCGATCTCTTTGCCGCCGGCCGTGACCTTTTTCGGCTGGTTTAGCTTGACCATCTTCACCGTGCAGCCGAGATGCGTACACGCTGCAGAGATGGCGTGAAACGTGTTTTGCTGACGGAAAATGAAGAGCCGCTTTTCTTCAAGAAACGTGCCGCCATCGGTGAATTTGTCGAGCGTGCCGACCTTAAATTTTTGCGGCGGCTCATATAAGACATTCGGAAAAAGCGACCGAAGCATCGCGAAAAGCTGGCCGCCGAGGGCAACCAATACGGCCGAGATGCCGAGCGTCTTTAGAAACCCGCGTCGCGAGGCCTTTCCGATAAGCTCGACGTTCTTTGCGGGCCCGCCCACAATCGGATCATTTTCCTGAGCGTCGAGTATCTTTGCTTTTATCTCATCGAGCGGCTTCTGTTTCTTCATAGTAGAAAACCTCCATCGTCATCGCGTCAGTCGGGCAGCGTATCGCGCACAGCCCGCAACGGATGCATTTGTCGTCGTCCTTTAGCATTGC
>JADLDC010000257.1 GCA_020846885.1 Acidobacteriota bacterium
AAAAGGTGCTGCTCGAAATAGAACGGCGTCTGAAATTTCTTGTCGATGTCGGCCTTGAATACTTGACGCTCGACCGGATGGCGTCGACCCTTTCGGGCGGCGAGGCACAGCGCATCCAGCTCGCGACAAATCTTGGCTCGCTGCTTGTCGGTACGTTATATGTGCTGGACGAACCGAGCATCGGCCTTCACCCGCGCGATAACGCGCGGCTGATCAAGATCCTGGAAAACCTGCGTGACATTGGCAATACGCTTGTCGTTGTCGAGCACGATGAAGATACAATGCGCGCCGCCGACCACATTCTGGACATAGGGCCCAATGCCGGAGAACTTGGCGGCGAGGTCGTCTTTCAGGGAAATTTCAAACAGCTTTTAAAAGATCCGTCATCGCTGACAGCCCGCTACCTTCGCGGTGACGCCGAGATCAAGGTCCCGTCAAAGAGACGCCCCGTCGGTGAAAAGATCGAGATCGTCGGCGCCCGCGAGCATAATTTGCGCAATATTACGGTCGATATTCCACTGGAAATGCTTGTCTGCATAACCGGCGTTTCCGGCTCAGGAAAATCGACGCTGGTGCACGATGTGCTTTATGCCGGCATCAAAAAATGCCGCGGTGAATGGCAGGCAGGCCGTGTGGGCGTGTTCCAGGATATTCGCGGTATCGAAAATATCGATGACGTGGTGCTTGTCGATCAATCGCCGATCGGCCGGACGCCGCGGTCCAATCCGGTTACGTATGTGAAGGCCTACGATGCGATCCGCGATGTATTTGCCTCAACGAACGGTGCGAGAACGAAAGGCTTGAACAGCTCGCACTTTTCGTTCAACGTCCCGGGCGGCCGCTGCGAAACATGTCAGGGCAGCGGTACAGTGACGGTCGAAATGCAGTTCCTTGCCGACGTTGAGCTGACCTGCGACGACTGCCGCGGGACCCGCTTTCGCGATGAGGTCCTGGGCATCAAATACAAGGGAAAGAACATTCACGAAGTTCTCCAACTGACCGTTCGCGAGGCGATCCTGTTCTTTAAGGACGTCAAGAAACTTGTCAACCGCCTCAAGTCGCTCGATGAGGTCGGCCTCGGCTATCTTCGGCTCGGCCAATCGGCCACGACCTTAAGCGGCGGCGAAGCGCAGCGTGTAAAACTGGCCGCATATCTCTCGCAAAAAACTCAGGCAAAGACCCTGTTCATTTTCGATGAGCCTACGACCGGTCTTCATTTTGAGGATATAAATAGGCTGCTTGGGGCATTCCGCGCTCTTATCGACAGCGGCGCAAGCCTGGTCGTGATCGAACACAATCTGGATGTGATCAAAACCGCCGATCACGTTATCGACCTCGGCCCGGAAGGCGGCGTCGGCGGAGGTGAAGTGGTTGCTGTTGGAACACCCGAGGAGATCGCTAAAGACAGGCGCTCACATACCGGAGTTTATCTGCGACAGGTATTGGATCAAATGTATCGAATTTGATCTTTCATCTCGTCCGCGGTCATCGAGCCGAGGATCGCTAACAGGCGCGAGGCAATAAGCACAGGCGGCCTTCGAGCCGCGATGATGATCCCCGAGTGCTCGCGTCCTTGCTCGAAGAATTCCACCGCCAATCGTTCGAAATCGACTCGATTATGAGCAAGAAGGACTCGTCCTGACCCGATCGCAAACTCGAGCTGAGCACGATCATGTTTGGCAAGATTACCCGCGTTCAAAGTGGTGGTTGCGGAGAAACCGCGAGCACGGATCAGATCAGCAATAAGTATGCTTACGTCTTCATCAAGGTAAAGCTCAATGAATAGCTTTTCACTCATCTAGGGCAAGGGCCGAATCTACTTCGATCTTGTTTGCGCGAATGTACTCATTGATTTCTTCCATGTGGTCGCTGTAGTAGCAAAGAGCGCTGAACACCTCCGCTAGTTTCAGGTGGGGCAAATGTGTGGGAATTTCTTCAGGAGAGATGCCCATTCTGTAAAGCTCCACGATCGCGCGTACAGGGGTTCGGGTGCCCGTGATAATGGGCTCGCCGCCAAGTATCGACTGATCGTTCGTGACGTAAAGCTGTTCGCTCACCGATTCCATTCTTTCACTCTATCATGTTGGCGGCTGGTTCGAGCAGAAAACGTTCGAACGAATTGACCTATTTAAAATTGCTCCGAGCACAATGCGTACGGCCGTACGGGCATTCGCCGACCTGGACCCATTCGTAGAAATCGCTCGTGCTGCCTTCGACGGCATATACTACTTTTTTTATTGTTGGAAACTGCATTAAGGTCGCATCCGTCATGGAGAAGAATCCGCCGCCGCAGCTTGTCGTGGCATTGCCCATTTGCATGAGCATTCGTTTTGTGAAATTCACGTAAGCAGTGCGGTTCTTTACGTTGACGCTCCTGAGTATCCCGTCCGTTTCAGGCGGGCCGAAACCGGAGAATGCCTTGGCCTCTTCACCTATCGGGCCTTTGAGCAGCTCATTCAGTGCGGCCATCGCGACCGATGTGGTTTTGGGGATCGTCCGGTTTACGGGATGGACCTTAGTGCAATCATTCCATTCCGGGTCGAGTTTGTCAGGGTGAAAATAGACTTTCACCGCCATTGTCTCAGCCCGCTGTGCAAAGGTGGACGGAGTCAGGATCAATAGGAAAAGAAATAGCCTCGCAAGCTTCATATCACCTAATCATCACCAAACTTCGCACGCCATTTTGGTGCGATCTGCTCCATCACTTTGCAGTCGCAATAGCCGCCGTTCTCGTTCAGCCAGCTCGTGATCTTTGCAAAATCAAGCCGGTTTTCCATCATAAAGCGCATTGCGTACTGGAGGCTGTGGTTGCACTCCGTTTCGTAGAGTTCGTCTTCGAGAAAATCCAGCAGGCGGCTGACGGTTTGCTGCCCGGCCGGCAGAGAATCAAGAAATGCCTGCAGTTCCTCACCGCTCATTTGTTCAAGATTTTCGATCTCTCGTTTTTTAACAACTGGCATAGAATACTACCTCGTAGAAAAAAGCTGGAAAAAATATCAACCACAGATGAACACAGATGAACACAGATAGCTTTAAGAAATATTGAGGGAATATCTGTGTTTATCTGTGTCCATCTGTGGTTGATATTGGTTTTCGTTGAACATTTCTCATCGCATCTGTGGTGAAGAAAATTCATCCACAGATAAACACTGATGGACACAGATACTCACTCAATATTTCTTATAACCATCTGTGTTTATCTGTGTCCATCTGTGGTTGATATT